>JASLVU010000271.1 GCA_030741225.1 Candidatus Poseidoniaceae archaeon
ATCAACTGAACCAACTGGGCGGGCAACATCAGAAGCCTTGAGGCCAGGGAAATCATGGATGACTGCATTTATATGTACAGCCTGCACAGCATCAGTAATCCTGTCAATGCCATAGCCCACAACACGATGCTCCTCACCATCATTTTCATTGTGATTCGACTTCAACAACATGATGATGGAATCCCCTACATGGATGGTGGTTGGATTGAGCATGGCATTCTACATAATGAAATAACGATACTCGCGTGCTTCATTCACAGCTTCCATGCATGGTTCTGGTGTCTAACAGTTTTTGCTTGGGGCTCACAGCTGCTCAACAAGAAAAGTTCCTCGCTAACATATCTCAATCAAGGTGTATATCCCTTTTACATCGTCCACATGCCGATTACATTTGCAGGTTTAAAGATTGCAAAAGAATTCAATCTAACAGGGATTCCTGCAGTTATAGCAGGCTGTCTTATCGTAACAATAGGATGTTGGATTGTGTTTGAAATCGTGAGACGAACAAGAATCACTCGATACCTCTTCGGTATCAAAAGTATTCAACAGAAGCAATCAGTAACCCAAGATGTCAACTAACTGTGACTTGTAGAAATTGCCTGATGTTTGCAATGAATTGAGTTCATCATTGGTCAATTCCAATTCAAATATCTTCTCAACACCGTTTGATCCTAGAATACACGGAACGCCGATGTAGACCTCGTCCAGTCCGTATTGACCTGTAAGCAGGCATGATGCTGGAAGGAGGCGTCGACGATTGTTTAGAACCGATTCAGCCATGACTGCTGCTGCAGAACCAGGCGCATAAAATGCAGAACCACGCTCGAGCAACTTCACAATCTCGCCTCCACCGCTGGCTGTTCGAGCAGAGATTGCATCGATTCGTTCTTGCGACATAAGTTGCGTAATTGGGATTCCACCGACGGTCGTATATCGTGGAAGAGGGACCATTGTGTCACCATGCCCTCCAAGAACCATGGGGCTGACATCTTCTTCTGCACAATCCAATTCAAGAGCAATGAAATGTGCCATTCGAGCACTATCGAGGACACCAGCTTGACCAATGACTCTGTTTGCTGGGAAGCCAGTAACTTTCTGCATGTGATAGGTCATCAAATCCAATGGATTGGTGACGACAATCACGATCGAATCAGGAGCATGGTCACGGATTCCTGCTCCAACTTGAGCAACGATTTCTGCATTCTTTCCGATGAGATCTTCTCGAGTCATTCCGGGTTGTCGTGGGAATCCGCTCGTTACGACGACAACATCTGCACCAGCAATATCTTCGTAACTTGATGTTCCAGTAATTGTACCATCGTAATTCAAAACGTTTGCATTTTGGCTCATATCAAGTGCTTTTCCTTTTGCGAATCCCTCGTAAATATCCAATAATACTACATCTGCAATTTTCATATTTGCAAGAACAAATGCACATGTTGCTCCAACGTTTCCTGCACCAATAACTGCGATTTTTCG
>JASLVU010000272.1 GCA_030741225.1 Candidatus Poseidoniaceae archaeon
GACCAACAAGGCGAAAAAAGGTTACCAAGGTGGTAAGAAAAAATCTGGCGGTTACAACAAGTCGAGCAAGAATCGTGGTAAGAAGAGAAATTGAATTATTCCTCTTCTGAAGTAAATGATTTTACGGGACTAAAGATTCCATAATCCTCGATAATTTCAGCAGCACCTGGAAGCACAGCAAGAACATCATCGGTCATCAAACCAGTATTTTTGTAGATTCGATTTGCGAGTTGCTCTTTCTTGACCAAGCCAGGTCGAAGAATCGCAAACCTCTGACACAGCGATCGAATTGTATCCGGTAAGCCTCCCATCAGCAAAGGTACGCCGTTAATGGCCACGATTCCAATCCCCATCTCGACTTCCAAATCTTTGAACCATTGCCGTTGGCCACGGACAATAAACGAGCCTTTTCCAACAAATTCTCCCGTTTGTGCCGTTTTGGAAACTTGTGCTGGCTTGACCGAATAAACAGTGCCATGGGCGCCGCCTCCAGCCCAAGCCCGACTCCAGCAAAGCGCAAGTGTAGCGGCTTCTTCCAGTTTTTCGTCCGTAATACGTTCATCACCAAGTTTGTCAACCAGACGAAACGCAGGTACATCCTCTGGAATGTGAGCAGGCTTGTGTTGATCTGCAGCAAAACCTTGCGTTGCTCTTAGACTACAACTCGGAGCACCGTGTAAATCGGCATGCAGATACATGTCAGCTCCGGAAAGATGTTTCTTGACGATTGCATCGTTTCCTTTTGCATCTTTACCACCTATCAATAAATGGCCGCCACTAAGCATACTCCATCGATGATTCTCAAACCACAGCCTTTTGCTTCGTTTGACTTTGCTGAGTTTTCCACTGGCTTGTTGTTTCGCTTCTTTTTTCATAGCCCGTTGCAATTGGATTACGGTGTCTTCAAGTGCTTGAACTGCACCTGATGTTTTGTCCTTTTGTTTTCGGGCTGCTTCAAAATGCCGCTGGGCGTTTTGGTGAACCGTTTCATCGAGAGAAAGCGTTGCTTGAGGGCCGTTCGGTTGACCCTGCAGGTCGGGTAGAACGGTGACGAACGAACGTTCTGCTGGATTCAGCGAGACAATCCATGGGATTGTTTTTGAGTCTTTTTTCACCTGACTCCAACCTTTTTGTTCGATAGCAGCTGAAATCTGTGTGAGTAAACTCTCAATATGTGTCCAATTGTTTTGAATGGTGTGTCCCAACATTTGTTGCTTGTCTATTTTTTTCGAGAAACCTTCGAGCGCCTTTTCTTGTTGTGCCTTTCGTCGTTCAAGCCGTTCTACATCTGTCGAATGACCTCTTCCAGGGGCCGCAATGTCCAGTTTTTCAGCCTCCCTTCTAGCAAGAGCCATGGCATCGTGAGCGCCTTTCCAAGCATCTACGGCTTGAGACAACGATGAAAATTGGACCCTCGCAAAAGCCTTGTGGCTCGGCAGTATGGTGGGGGTTGCTTCGCATGCAAATTGTTCGT
>JASLVU010000273.1 GCA_030741225.1 Candidatus Poseidoniaceae archaeon
GCCTTCATTGAGAACTGAAAGTGAACGAGTCAGATTCTCTCCTCCGATTGGGTCAAGGATATGATCCACACCTTTACCCTCAGTCTCCTTTTTGATGATAGAAACAAAGTCTTCATTGTGCCTGTCAATTGCTCTTCCTCCATAGGATTCAATGATGCTGGATTTTGATCCCGAAGCAGTAGCCCAAACCTTACTGATTCCAGCCCATTGGCAAAGTTGCAAAGCTGCGGTTCCGACTCCACCAGCGCCTCCGTGGATAAGCACCGATTCGTTTGATTCAAGATGCCCAAGATGATGTAGCATATGATGTGCAGTAAGATAGGTTACAGGAATTGCAGCAGCAGCATCCAATTCAATTTCATCTGGAAGAGGTAAAACTCGATGCTCATCAACGACGACATGGCTTGCTTGTCCACCGGTTGTCATTGCAGCAACAACTCGCTGACCAAGTCGAAATTCTGAGTTTTCATCCGCTACAGCATCTATGGTTCCGCTTACCTCATAACCAGGTGTGAATGGATAAGGTGGGCGAGGTTGATAGAACCCGAGGCGCATCAGAAGGTCAGCGAAATTTATTCCAGCAAATTCTACTTTCACTCGAACTTGGCCCTGTTTAGGCTCAGGCATAGCCATTTCCACAACTCGAATAGTATCGGGTTGGCCCGCCTTGGTAAACTCAACTTTCTTTGGCATAATATCACGTCCATCTGTGGTGTACTAAGGTTTTGTACCGGTTACGGACCATAGGTTGGATTTTTCAGACACCAGTCCAGCACGCTGGTGTGCAACCAGATGTGATAGGGTTTGGTCTCTTGCTAACCCCGGATGTGCAGACGGTGTATCTGCATAGGCATGTCGTGCAATTTCCTCCAAGGTTTGTTTTCCAGTTTCAACTGCTTCCAAAACGGCTTGATGACGGGCCATTCTGTGTCGAATATAATGATCGAATTTTTTCTCAGGTAGGGCGATGACAGGGCCGTGACTCGGGAAAAGGAGGTGCGGCTTCATTTTCTTCAGTCGTTCCAGCTGAGAAAGGTACTCGTTCATGTCGCCAGTGTGAGGGGGCACCAGAATGGTTCCAATGCCTGCAACCATATCCCCTGCAATGAGTCCAGCTTCACTAAGCAGGCATATATGGCCTGGATGATGACCTGGAGTGATGAGAACTTTCCAAGTTTGATTTCCGAGTTCAAGGAATTCTCCATCGTTAAGTATTCGGTCACATTTCACAGTGCGTGAGGTGTATTCACTTCCCCAAATAGGCACATCAAAAGCCTCACGAAGAAGTCCAATATCTCCAATATGGTCGCCGTGAGAGTGGGTAAACATCATCGCTTTGAGTTCACCATTATGACGCTCAACTGCTTTTGCAATATCCTCCATGCCCTCTCTTAAATGAGATGCTGGGTCAACAAGAATGAAATCACCATTCGGGTCTCCAACAAGGTAACAATT
>JASLVU010000274.1 GCA_030741225.1 Candidatus Poseidoniaceae archaeon
TTTGTTCGGCATGAGTTCTCCGTCCATGTCCTTGAGGACATCCTCAAAGATTGCACCTGGCATGGTCATTGCAAGGTCGTAACTTGGTGCGACACCAACAACTACAGGGTCGGGTAGAACCACTGTTTTGTTGTTATCGAGCATGGCGATCATGTTGTATGTACCTGGTAGCAATCCTGTTCTGTAGAATGAACCCGGCTCAACCATTGGACCCGAAAAGGTTCCAGAACCAATGAACAATCCAGTACCATTGAATGTACCAATACCTTCGTAGGAACCTGCACCTTCGAATGTATCACCGCTTCCAGTGTCATAGTCTCCATAAGTTCGTGTGAGTGTTGTTATGCCTTCTGAGGTGAAGGTACCGGATGCGTTGACACTTCCCTCAACACGGTATGTGGTCAAGCCATCTTTGATGTCAATAACACAAACGGTGTAATTGGCCGGCATAATCGGCAAAGAATCGTTGCTCAACTCACAATCGGTGGAGTTTACAGATTCCATCCATGTTGCTTCAATAGTACCAACACCATCCCATGTTCCATTTGCAAAGAACATGCGGTTGTCTCCGAGTTCACGGGTAAACGTACCAATGAAATTCTTTGCAACTGCCATACCTGTACTTTCAAAGGTTCCATTTTCAGTAAATGTAGCCTCTCCAGTTCCTTGAAGGATTCTGCTCTCTTCGGAGGTGATTGAACCGCTGGTTGTTGTCACGGTATAATTCTCGGTCATGGACCAAATGTTGCGTAGAATAAAGGTCGTATTGGAAACTGCGTCTCCCGAGAAAGACTCATCGCCAGTCCAGACAACTGTTCCGGAAACACCACTGCTCTTGATGGAGACATCAAGAGGTGTGTCGATGTTGACGTCTCGGTTAGCCATTGCAGCTGTGACGTTCATTTCTGCGTCACCCAGCCAAGTCATGTTAGCAACCTGACCAAGAAGGGCAGTTATTGCATAGACGTCACGCTCTCCGTTCGTTTCTGAAGTAATATCGAGATTGTTGTTGTTAACTTGAGCATAACTGCCATCACGAATTGAATCCTGAGCTGCAACTGGGTCGTATTCTCCTGCAAAGGCAGAAACACGAATCCGGCCTGCTGGGACCGTGTACTCGTAATTGCCGTTTTCATCAGCATCTACGAATCCAATTGGAATCCAATACGTGTCTGCATCAAGGTCTTCTGGACCTTCACCAGAGAACGCATCACGCTCGATTAAGAGACGGACGCCAGGGATTCCCTCGCTGTTATCGGACATGGTCACTTGGCCAGTGATTTGATTTCCAGGATAGTATTTGAGAATCTTCACCTTGGTGTTTGAGTCAGTAATTCCGGATTCAGTTTCATCATCATACCAGTTGGCAATGACATAGTGGTTCATCATTGCACCAGGCAAAGGAAGGGCTGAAGATAGAATGCTGCCCGGAGTACCTGAAACCATGAAGTG
>JASLVU010000275.1 GCA_030741225.1 Candidatus Poseidoniaceae archaeon
AAACCTCATCTTACACAGGCTGATTGGAAGCCTTAATTTGGACCCTAATTTCCTTCTTCAAGTCGTTTCCAAATCTCAGCCAATTGGGCATCGTTGTTGATTGTCTTCATGATTTTGCTGGCTCTTTTTACCGACCAGTCATACTCGATTTTGAATGGAATATACATTCCGATAGATTCATACAACTTTTCTCGTATGCCTAAGATTAAGTTGAAATCCTCAAGTAAATCTTCCTTTTCACATTGGTGTATGCGAGTGTGAATACTTTGAACGTATTCTTCTTGAACAGCTCCACTAAGTATTGAGGATACATGGTAACGTTGTCGAGGAGAACTGTTATCGCCTCCAGAACTGTAGGAGTGCTGAAGTTTGAACACGAAATTGTTGTCAATTTGCTTGAATGCCCGGAATGTGAACGTGTCGTTTTTCCAACTGTACCTAGTGTAAATTGTTGTTTCTGGTACAAATCCAGAACCCTCTCCAACTCCATAAGAGCCTCCAGCATTTTGAGCAAATTCGAGGTCTGTTGATTTGTAGTTTTGAGGTCCGAATGCGATGGCCATAATCAACATAGATGGTGCTAAACAAAGACACCCTACAAATCCTGCTTGGCCAACAATGCTGAGGAAGCCAAGAAGTGAGATTACGAATATAACGATTGCCACATTTTGAAAACCCCGGTCAAATTCCATACTCTCTGCAATGTTTTTTTGTGAAACAGTTGAACTCGAACTTTTGCTAAGTTCTCCGATGACAGATGCCTTACCGTCCATAACTTCATTGGCAAAATCAACTGCAATGGCCAAATTTTTGGTATCAAATACAGTGTCGTATTCAGTTCCATTGACAAACAAGAAGGTACGATCTATCTTTGTCGCCGTGAGGTGTTCACCGTTCCAAACAAGACCAGCATCACATTCAGGGCATTCATATGCGTTTGGCTCGTTTTTGGGCAACAAGAGTTCTTCACTGCAGGCAGGACAAACAAGTTCAATGTCCACCATGTCCACTTCCGGTTTGAAATGAGGTAAATGTCTTTTGCCGGCAGGCGTAACGATTTTCAAACACTACAACTTATTTTCAATTACAAGAAGAAAACCTTGATGATTCGCTGGTAGAACATGAACAGGAAGACAAGGATTGTAGGAATCAGCCAACTGTAATACAGTTTCTTTTTGACTGGTTTTAGCGCAGTTTCTCCTTCGCGTAGAGCTTGAACTGAACCCCAGAACATGTAGACAAATGCTCCGTAGATGAGAGGTGAACCTGGATTGAACTCAATTGCACGAGGAATATCCAAATGCGTGATGGCTACAAAGCCCCTTGACATGCCACAAAATGGGCATTCGAGGCCGGTAAGATGAAAAATTGGACAAAGTTTCATGCCATCAACTTCACCATGTGGCAAAATTGCTGAGACG
>JASLVU010000276.1 GCA_030741225.1 Candidatus Poseidoniaceae archaeon
TGTGCATTGGGAGGCTCACGATGGGCGCACCCGACTCCCCTCACACCTTTCAGAAGAGCATACTGCTGAACAATGCAGAGGGAATTCCGGAGTTACTTTTGGTCGTCAAATTGGCGCCTATCCGATCCTCATAGGAGTGGAATACCACATACCGCTGGAAACCCAATCCCAAATCATCGTCACCGGCCACGGTGCACGTTCAATTACCGGCGTAGAAATTGGCATGGATGCGGAAAAGGTATCCCAAAAGCAGCTTGAAGCGATACCAGGCATTGGTTCGAAGACTGCCTGGAAACTTATTTCGCAACGCGCAAAGCAAAAAAGAAAGAATCGAAGTGCGGAGGCTTACGATTCTCCCGAGGAATGGTTCAAGGCGACATCTGTCGATTGGAATGAAAATTTCTCAATCTATTTCTCAGAAGCGTAAAAATATTCATTTCGAATACAATTATATTCATTACGCATCACCCCACATATAGCAATAATGCAGGTTAATATTCTTTAAACTGAGTTGGTTACGCCAACGCATGCAATCAAAGACTCTAACCTCAGTAGCACTCATTTTCATGCTTCTCCTATTGGGGCAAGCCTTCACAGGCCACTTGAACCAAATTCCAGGTGGAGAACGCAATACTGAACTTGATTTATCAAACATTGTCATGTTCTCAAACAACAGTACCGATACTGACGGTGATGGAATATTCGATACCGTCGACGCTTGTCCAAACGGAAATTCAAGCTGGACCTCATCATCTTACACTGACTATGATAGCGATGGATGCCAAGACAGCAACGAAGACCTCGATGACGATAACGATGGTATTCTCGATGCATCAGACAGTTGCCCTGTAGGCAGCCTTGGTTGGACATCAACAAACACTACCGATTACGATTCTGATGGTTGCCGTGATTCTAGTGAAGATACTGACGATGACAACGACGGCGTAGCCGATGGGTATGATTTGTGTCCTAAGGGTGAACTCGGATGGACTTCTTCGAGCTCTACCGATGCAGACGGAGACGGTTGCCGTGATTCTACTGAAGATTCCGATGGCGGTGGAAGTGGCGGAGGCAACTACACCTCGCCTTGTGGAAGCAACGTCAATTACACCTCAGTGTCAGCATATGCCCCTTACATGGTGATGGAAAATCAATCGTTCATGACCTCAATGTACGTGAGTTGTGAAATCCTTAACGCCACTATGTTGCTCGACTATTGGGTCTACGATTCGAGCAATTCCACTGTTTTCTCCGGAAACCAATCATGGACTGGAGCGAACAACAACTCAAATTTCAACTGGTCTTTGCCTGGACTTTCAGCAGGATACCACGTATTCCATGCAAACCTCTATG
>JASLVU010000277.1 GCA_030741225.1 Candidatus Poseidoniaceae archaeon
CAAAAGCTTTCGATTTTGCATTATTTGCTTTCATACCCAACTGCGTATTGAGAGTTTCCCAAGGCGAGATGAGAACTGGAATGAGAATTAAGATACCAGCAATCAAGAGATTAGGGAGGAAGTAGATTTCAGCTTCAAACATTAGTTCTGCAATCAAAATAAGGACGCCCGTCATCCCCATCATGTAAAGACCAAGGCCGTACAACACGCTACTAAGCAATGTTCGTGCATCGGCAAGGTTTCCCGTTATTTTGTGAACTTCATAGAGGTCGTCATCAATCTCAAATGCAACCTGTAGATTCGACAATTGAGTGGGTATGAACCAGCGCCAAATTGGTATTGCAATGGCAAAAGCCACAATTATCGGAAGAAATGATTCAAAGTTTGATTCATTGAATTCTGAAATTTGCACTGCTGATGCGGGTTGTATCAAAAGAAATGAAAAAAATGTGGACAAAAGCAAAACAAGTACTCTTACCCTCATGTTGCCCATATGCGGTGGGTAGGACACTATTTCATCAAGTCATCGCCGAAATAGGTGCTATTGATGTCGATGTCGTAGCAAAAACGCTTCTATTCTATCAAAAGCCTCATTCAATACATCGACCTCGGGGAGGTAAACGATTCGAAAATGGCCCTTGCCCAAATTAGGTGAAAAACCACTGCCGTGGACAACAAGCACATGTTCTTCATTCAATAAATCCAAAACGAATTGTTTGTCATTCTCTGACCATTTCTTATCGAGTAATCGAACAAACATGTAGAAAGCACCACCCGATGATTGAACTTCAAGACCCTCAATTTGAGAAATGCGTTGGACACATACATCGCGCTGGCGCATCACCCGTGCTGAATATTCATCCATCCAAGATCTATCCGATTCAAGACCCGCTAAATATCCGAGTTGGGCTGGCGTCGATGCGCACAAACGAGACCTGAGCATTCGTTCGATGCCGTCGCGGACATCCAACAACCGATCCGTAGGATCATGGATCGCCATGTAGCCTATTCTCCAACCTGGTGCGTAGTAGACTTTTGAAACACCGTTCAAAGCAATGACAGGAACCTCATGGGATAGACTTGCTACACTCCGTTGTGTACCGGTAAAATCGAGGCCGTCGTAAATTTCATCTGCTACAATCATGCAATTTGGCCATTTTTTGGCAATTGACAAGAGTTGCTTTATTTCTAGTTCACCAGTTACACTTCCACAAGGATTGTTTGGATTAATGAGAACAAGCAAACGTACCGAATCATCCATTTTCGATTCTATATCGTCAAGGTCTATTTTCCATCCGTTCTGCGGTTGAAGTTTGTATTCGATTGTTTGAGCACCATACATTTGTGGAT
>JASLVU010000278.1 GCA_030741225.1 Candidatus Poseidoniaceae archaeon
TAGACGGCCGTTGTGATCAAGCACACATCGGTAGTGGTTTTCTCCAAGCGTGAGGACATCCATCAAACCAACACCACGGCGAGTATCTTTGCAAATTCGGCCGTCAATAAGAGCATGGCCATTGTGCAAGATGTGGCGAACTTCACGGGTTGAACGAGCATAGCCAAGGACATCTCGAATGACAAGACTGATTGGCATACAAAGTTCCAATGGATGTGCACCAGGTGTTGGGCGTGTTACCCAAATGCTGGTTTTACGAGGAAGTGCCCAGCTACGAGGCATGTTCAAGCGCTTCAAGTGATTACTGCTTCCCATATGTTTCAACTCCTGTTACCGGTTAGTTGCTGTACACGCAACTTGTCGGTTTCGTCAAGTTTGACGACAACGACATTCGAAGAGTGGACCGGTACCGCCTCTTCCTTGTTATCGGCCTTACTGGCCTTTGCACCTTCGATGTAAAGACGGCCTTTTTCTGAGTCAATTCGGATTACAGGCCCTGTTAGTGGGTCAGCACCTCTCTTTCCACCGTGACGCTTGCCTCCATTCGCGAGGTCACCACGAGTAACGCGTACCGTATCTCCGACACGGACGGTTACTGTTCGTACACCGTCAAACCGAGAATCCGGTTTGTCGAGTTGCAAACGAGCAGAAATTCGCTTGCGCTTCTGATGGAGAGCAGCGTTGAAATGTGCCTTTCGTTGTTTTGTTGGTTTCATACTTTTTACCATAATTTCACCTCAAATAATTTGCTTTGCATTGGCAGCGATACGAGGCCAGCGTTCTGCTGCCTCGCGAGATACTGGACCTTTGATATCTGAACCTTGGACATCGCCCTTTTCGTTGGTGATGACACAAGCATTGTCCTCGAATTGGACCCAAGTCCCGTCTACACGACGGAAAGGACGGCGTTGTCGAATGATAACAGCATTGAACATTTGGCGACGGGTTTCAGGAGTTCCTTTCTTGACAGAAACCTTAGCCAGATCACCAACACCACCTGCTGGGTAACGACGAATGGTCGTTCCAAGTTTGAGAATGTTAATGATTTGAACAATCTTGGCACCGGTATTGTCTGCAACATGAAGACGCGCTGCAGTGGGTAGACCACGAGTTTGCTTACCTGCAATTCCACGCATCAAGCTTCACCTCCAGTGTTTTCAACGACGCAAAATGAGATTGTCTTTGCGAGAGGACGGCATTCCATGATCTTGACCGAATCACCAATGTTAACTTCACCTATACACGATGGCAGGTGGGCTGAAACAGCACTGGTGCGCTTTTCGA
>JASLVU010000279.1 GCA_030741225.1 Candidatus Poseidoniaceae archaeon
ACGGTCCACGACGAACGGCATCTCACCTGCGTGTAAATCGCCCTCCATGCGGAGGGTAGATTTTTTTGAACGAAATGAGATTTTGAGTTCATCACATGCAAATGCCTCACATGGTCAATCGAGTTTCCTCTCAAAGAATCAATGGTTTTTTTCAACTTTTTCAAAACCGAAGGAGGAACCCGATTCTTCCGTATTCGCTTACGAACCATCGGACTGAAATCGATGGATGAGAACTGCAAAAGGCGAACACTGGGGTGGCCTTTAGGGGCTTTATTGACAAAATAGACTGGGACAGGGAATTTAGGTGTTGGTGCAAACACAGAGTCCAAAGTTTTGTTCAATTCATTCAATGTCGTTTGGTCCACACTTTTTCGAACTGAATGTTGATACGCCACCAAGGCAGGACCTGTTGGCGGCAGAAACTCCTCAAATCGGTTGTAAGGCTCTGGCATCCATTCAAAGAACTGGCGAGCCATCGAACGAATTTCCTCATCCTTCGGTAAGTTTGAGAACGCATACCCGTTGGCTGCAGCCTCTTCCAGAACCTTCCTTGGATTCTTCATCCAATGGCTGTCGTATCCTGCGTATCTTAATTCGCGAGGGGAGGTTGTTGAAATCCGATCGCAGTGATACTGTGAAAGGAAATGGAAAAATTCGTGGTGCAGGATAATTGATGTTGCCAACCACCACGCATCTTGTCGGTCTTCTAAATCTCGAAACATCGTCCTTGCAATAAATTCAGGAGCATCAACTCTGACATAAATGCCCCACGCTTTGTCGGCTTCTTTAGGTGAGTACCAGGCCCACGTTTCAATTCCCTCCAAACGTAGGACATCCATCGCCGTCATGTTACTGGAGAACGTACCGTCCTGAGAGACATACGGAACGGGATGTTGCTGCCTACGCCCTTCAGCATCCCAATCATCAAGGCCATGATAGGCACCATCGTCGGTTGGTGAGAACATTTCATCTTCTTCAGAAATTTGCCAATAAAACGGTTCATATTCCCTTTGCTCGTATTCAACCATGTGTTCGTGATCGTAGAATTCAATCGAATTTCGTTCCGAATCCGGAACTTCGTAGAGTGGCTGGGTGTCAATCGATGTCTTGCTCTTCAATTTGAGAGCAGGTATGAGCACCCCCAGGTGATGCAACAGGTCATGGTTCCACTTTATTTCAATGGAATCATCCGGAATTTCTGCCTCAGGGTCTTCTTCTCGAATGAGATGCAGAATTTCCCTCATCCGCCTATCGATCACCCTGTTCTCATCACTCA
>JASLVU010000027.1 GCA_030741225.1 Candidatus Poseidoniaceae archaeon
CTACGACTTGCAGGAACTCCATTCAAGCCAGAGGAAATCAAATCGGTACTTACATCCTTTGAACAAGATGAAACACTCGTTAAAGGATTCTTAATCGAAGACTTGGACCAGGTCTGCTGGGGAAGAAAGAATCTGTTGGAAGAGGCACGCGACATTCCTCCAATCAGAGACTTTGTACTACCTCCAAGTGACCCTATTGCACCATACTTTTCTGATATATTGAAGGAGAGATTTGGTTTTGGTTCTGCCTACCTCGTCTTCAAAAATGCTGAGCCAGTTGCTGCTTTCAAAGCCAATACTCGCAACAATGTGATTGAGATTAAGGATTACGAAGGTTCTGAAAAGGCATGGAGAATTGTTAAGGAATTTGCTTGGGAGCATCAGATGCCACTGAAAACTGAACTCCGCATCGGTGGCAAGCGTCTCAAGTGAGAGGTTAGCGAAAACCATCAAACCAATTGATTGATAAGGAACAGTACGGTGCTAAGTTCATGAAAGGTCGTGTCCTTTTCGTGCTTTCAATTTTCATTGCTAGTTTGATGTCACCCGCTTTAATGACAGGGAGTGCTGAAAACTCAACGGGTATTCATATCATGCATACAGCAGTTAATCCTTCGAACAATCACACCTACCACCTCCTTTCAGCAAGCTCATGGGAAGATGCTGCTGAAGCTGCCAATGGACTTGATGGATTCCTCACGACAATTAACGATGCAGACGAAAACCAATGGGTGTTTGATACCTTTGCTAATTTTGAAAATCAGTCTCGGCATTTGTGGATTGGATTGTCAGATTCTCAAGACGATGGTTTCTATAAATGGCACGATGGAGCACCATTTTATTACAATTCATGGGGAGACTCCCAACCATCAGAAGGGGGAGATGAGGATTATGTTCACATTGCTGGAACCAATATAGGAAACATTCTCCCAGGTACTTGGAATGACCTCAATAACAACCCCGAACTTGTTCCAGTCTATGGCGTTGTTGAAGTTGGAGCCGGAGCAGACTTTTCATTAAGATTCAACGGGGATGGCGACCATATTGAGATCCCTCATGACAATGGATTGAACATATCGAACAGCCTTTACATCTCGGCAATGATTCATCCATATACTGCCGATGGAATTCAATTCATAACAATGAAAGGTGATTATGGTTGGGGAATGTATCTCAATGGTGGTCAAATTGGTTATTCTTCAGATTACAGTCTTGCAAAGCACCCACTTTCCAACAACTCTGTTCCTTCCAACACGTGGACGCACATTGAAATTGATATTATAGAAAATGTCGGCGGTGAATTCCGTATAAACGGAATTCCTGCTGGCAATATTTCAAGTCAAGAAGCAATGATTCCACAGGGGGACTTTGGTTCCAACGACTGTTTCACTTCAGGTGATTCATGCGACGAGTTGTACATTGGCAGTATGGGAGCTGGGTGTGAATGCAATTATTTCGAGGGGCTTCTTGACAATGTGTCCATCGGAACAAATGCATCGAATTCATCCGAAACTCAATGGGTGTCAAACTGGACATTTGCTGAAGGCGAGGGGGATTTGACTCTCGACCAATTTTCGCGAGAAGGAGTTATTTTTGGTGCTGATTGGGTTATGCCAGACGGAACGATAGTCACTCAAGCAGTCGAATTGTTCAATGAGGAGTCATTTCAAATTGATTCAGCGAATGCTGGAGACCAACTTCTCTTCTATGCAGATCTCGATGACATGACTAAACTCTTGTACTTCAGTCTATTTGGAGGATGGGAGTTTGAAAAGGAACTGAGTGGAGTTGATGTCTATTTTGGCCATGAGTATATTCCCAGTTCATGGGAACATGACTACCATTATTACGCAGAGTACACATACATGTTTGAAGAGTGGTCATGGCCGGATTCTGGTGTTTGGTGGATTGTCATCATACCGGAGAAGGATATCGAAGATTTGGTATTGACTGCAACTTGGGAAGTTGCAGACCCACCCCCTGCATTGGATGAGATGACTGAATTGTTCAATGGCATACCGGTGACAAGTCAATCAATTGATGTTGGTCGGCAAGCACCGTTAGAAGACAGAACTCTGTATTATTATGTCAATGTTACCGAACCCTTGGGCAGTTTATCGGTAGAAACATACGATGGAACTGGTAATGTTAATCTCGGCCTATCTTGGGGCACAGTACCCGACCCGTTTGACCAATGGTTCGAGGTCTTTGAAGAAGATGGAATGAGTTCTGATGAGAGTAGCTCATTGTCAAAGATGGCATGGGACAGTGGACCTGGCAATGATGAGACTGTTACCCTTTACGATATTGATCCAGGAGTGTATTACATCACTGCTTATTCCTTCCAAAGAGCTCTCGATTTTACAATCAAGGCCAGTTTTACTTATGCACCTGAAAACATCGAACCAGAAGATGCCATTGAATTGACACCTGGTGTCGCCTATGGCCCAATCAGTGGATACGATGGACTGCTTCAATACTTCAAGATAGATGTCCCAACAGGAACTGAAAGAATCGAAGTAGACCTCTCCGAAGGATACGGAGAAGCGACTCTGTTTATGAGGTATCTAGAAGCACCAGATGCTGCGAACTTTGACCATCTTTCTGGCACCCCTGGCGCAGGTGACATGATAGGGTTCAACGACCCTACACCTGGCATGTGGTACATATTAGCCTACACCGAAGAGATTTTTGCCAATGTTATGATTACTGCATCTTTTGAAGATAGATATGTTTGGAGTTATGATGGAACTCCAATTCAACTGTTCAACGGAGAAGAAGTCAACGGAATCGAGGCTCCGGCAGGTGAAGAGTTGTTCTTCTTTGTCGAACTCGAAGAACCCGGAGTCTACCTTGAAGTTTCAACGTTTGGTGGACAGGGTATTCTGTATCTCGAAGGCGATGGTAACCGGTTATCAATCGACTGGGGCAGTGAAGAAGGAATGAGACCTGGTGGACGACAAGCAGAGATGCCGGAGATGGAATTCATTTCCGAAGACTTCTTTATTCAATCCGAAGGAAGCGGAACTGAACATTCATTCTATGTTTCAATGCCTGCAAACGGACGGTTCGACATTTCACTTATTGCCAAACAACAGATTTCAAATGTCGGAATTGTTGCAAACTGGGAATATTCAGACATCCCACCTCTCGATGATATCGATGACGGGAATGACGATGATGAGATGTTGATAGGATGTGATGAATTGGCAGAAGAAATTCTTGTCGATGGTGACTCCGACGGCGACGGAACGATTTCACAAAGAGAATTTGAAGCCATGGATACGGAGGAAATTGTTTTCTCAGAAATTGACTTGAACGACGACAAAGAACTGGAATACAGGGAAATACTGCAAGAGACATGTTCTTGCGGTAACGAACTCACCATGACTTTTGAAGCATTAGAAGAATTTGACAGAGTGTCTGTAAAGGAGATGACCAGTCAGAAATACTTGAACGATTTTGATTTCAAAAATATAGATGCAGATTATGATGGACAAATCACTTATGATGAAATCGAAATAAATGAAATTGTTTGTGAATCCACATTCGATGCATTTGATGGAGACCGCGATGGAGTTCCAGATGACGAGGATGCATTTCCGAACGATCCTGATGAATCTGTTGACACTGACGGTGATGGAGTTGGAGACAACGCTGATATTGCGCCAAGCGTGGCAAACGATGTCATTTATTCTGCAGGTGCAGTCGTTTTCTTGATGCTCATAGGTGTTCTCGTCTTTTTCCTTCGCAGTGGCTCCAACAATCCAAATGAAAACAACTGGGAAGTTCCAAGCCCATCTCAAGGATTTGATGAGCGAATGATGGAAATGGAGGAGAAATCCATACCCAGTATCGAAACAGATGATTCCGAGCCAAAACCATCGCAACAAAATATTTTCGAAGGGTATTCACAATCCTCTCTAGAACCATCCTTGCAACCGTCCATGGAATCATCTGAAGTATTCAATATTGCCAATGATTTGTTTGATTCAACTCCTACACAGTCACCTCCGTCTTCTCTGATGGGAATGTTGGATTCAAATGGACATGAAGTGATTGAATATCCTGCGGGCAGTGGCCAAAACTGGACACGATCAGATCCAACACAATCTTGGATTCAAAAAGAATGATTAAGTCTTGGACTTTTTCTTTGGTTGCATAAGCCCGAAGGGCCGTAACAATCGTACAATGTGTCTGTGCAACTCTGGCAATATGTCAAACATGACCAGAGCCATGAGGAACATGGCTCCGAGAGAAACGACGCGTGCTGCATAGGCATGACCGAATTCAAAGACGGACATTCCTAAGTACGACCATTCTGTGTACGTCATGTGCATCCAAATAAGCCCTGCATTGCGGAATAAATTCAGAATGTGAATCACTGGAACAGTAATGAGGAGTGCTTGACATCGTCGGCGCCAATCAATATCGAGGACCGCAATTGCACCGATAAAAATCACCATAGATTGAAGGGCAGTGCAAGCCAAAACGAAATTTATTCCAATTGCCGAACCATCACTGAGCAACAATTCAGTTTGAAAGGGATATTCACCAACAAATTCTCCCATAAACCAACGATTCCCATCCCATGAACTCCAAGCAACTTCACCGTTCACGGTATTGACCGTTGTTTCTCCCAAAACGACCTCACCTGAACCCGAAAAGCGAAGGAATAAGGCTGCTTGACTTGCTACAAACCATATGGCGAGAACATTCAACCAAGGCACATGTGCAATCAATAAGTAAGGGCCTCCAGCATAAGCAATTGCACCACGAGCCCAAATCAGTGAACTGCGAGTTGACTCTTGTTCAACTCGTCCTTCCCACATTGCCATCCCAATACCCATCGGAAGAGCTGCAGTGCAAAATACTGTTAAGACAGCATCATCGTGGGCTAAATATTTTGAAGCATCGTTGAAAAAGGTGATTCCAACAAGAACCCAGCCAAACTGAGCCAATTTGACACTGTCACTCTTTCGACGATGCCACGATACCGCCAGCGAAATCATACCGACTGCGCCGATAAGAGAACCCACCTCTTGGCTGAACAGCATGAACGGTCCAAGGAACGATTCCATTTCAACACTGTTATGGATTCATGCAAAATGACTTCACCTTCGACCGGTTGGACGAGTCATGCGGGGGTTTGTCGTTCAACATACACCAAAGCCCCTACCGGTAGGAGCACCCTCGCATGGAGGCATTGCTTTTCTTGACAGAGACGGGGTACTCAATATTGGAAGTCCGAATTACATTAATTCCCCAGATGAATTCGTAGGATTGCCGGATGCAGCAGAATCCGTAGGTCGCCTTCGGAGAGCAGGTTACAAAATATGTGTGGTTACCAATCAATCTGCTATTCTACGAGGTTTATGGGATGACACCCAATTGCATAAAATCCACAATCACATGAGAAAAGAGTTTCTAAAACAAGATGAAGACGCACATTTTGATTTAATTTTGGCATGTCCACACCGGCACCGTGATCGATGTCATTGTCGAAAGCCCATGCCAGGAATGCTTCGTTTTGGAGAACGTTGTGTGCGAGATGGAGCATCTCAAGAGATTGGAGAATATGTCGGCTCCCTTTTACCAAAAGACGGAATGGTTGACTGGTGGGGTGAAAAGCCCAATCCGACAAACAGTTATGATTGCATGGTCGGCGATCGTAGTAGCGACATGGGAGCCGGATGGGCGTGCGGACTTCGACTGTTCCAAACAGATGAAAAGAAAGGTATTGGCGCGGTGATTGAACGGATTCTCGATATGAATGATTCTGGAGACTCGTTCAATCCGGTGAGGTGATTGCTTGGGATGGTTAGGTCTCGACGATACTGACAGCCTAGAGGAGGGGTGTACGACGTTCACTTTTCACCTTCTTCTCAATGGCCTTCCAGAATCTGCAACTGCCCACACTCCGCGACTGGTGCGTTTATGGCCCTTTGCTCGACAAAGAACCCGTGGAAACGCTGCATTAGGTGTCGAAATCGACACCAACAATGAACGTGAATTGCTTGACTATCTGGATGTTTTTTGGACAAAACACATCTCCACACAACGGGGTAAAATTGCCCAATCAACCCATGATGAAAGAGAACAGTTTCCAGCCGACCCAGGGATGGTTTGGTTCTCTGAACAGCCCGACCATTCGTTCTATTTCTCTGCAGTGCGTGGGGAAGTTAAACTCGAGAGCGTTCCAAAGGCTGATTACTCTTGGGGTGGCCAAGGGCGTATCGGAGCTACTGCAGCGGTTGCGTGGAAGCAAGGTGAAAACTGTACATGGGAGGCAATCGCTTGGAGAGCATACGAACGGCATGGACAAAATGTCAGAAGAGTTTGTCAACAAACATTAGAAAAAATAGACGAAATCGAGACAACTTTTCTCTCTCGTGACCCTAGAAAAGGCAGGGCATTGGTGGCTCCACGTGGCCCATGCCCAGTACTTTTTGGAATTCGTAGTCGTGTGCAAGAAGATGCCCAAAAATCAGGTGAACTACTTCGGAACGCAGAAGATACTGAACCCTGTGTTGGTATGCGAGTTTTTTCTACAAATCAAGCAACTGATGACCACCTTAGCAAATCAATGACTGCCAGAGTAAAGAGTGTAGAGAAATACGGCAGAGGGAGTTGTCGAATTGTTACTGATAAGGGAGATTGGATGGCTTTCGCAGAATCGGGTTCAGTAAAACTTCTCGCACAGTGGTTGCAAGCTGGAGATATTATCGAAGGATGCGGCCTGTCCCCAGATGTTGGCATTCTACATCTTGAAAAACTAAGAATCGTGTCAGCAACACCTAGCCTATTTCGGCCAATGTGCTCCAAATGCAATGTGAGAATGAAATCCATGGGTACTGGCCAAGGATCTCGATGCCCTCAATGCAAACTTAGAACTGATGATGTATGGGATGAAATTCCTCGCACACCGCCGTGTTCATCTTGGGTTCAACCTCCACACGACGCGAGGAGACATTTGGCTCGCCCACTTGAATGGGACAATCAACCCTAACGCCAACTTGTTTGGGAAATCAATAAGTCAAGGTGTTGATTGTCTTAACCATGGCTAGCGAAGAATTAACCAAAAACATCGCATATATCGTGCTCATTGTCGTATTTGCAGGCATGGCTTGGATGATTTACAAACGTGCCCTAGAGAACAGAAAAAATGTGCTTGAAGCCAATGCTCCGAAAGTTGCTGGCGAAGATGTGCTTGGCGGAGGGGCGAAGAACCCGAGCCAATTTGACGAGCCCGACGAAGAAGCACTGGAAGAAATGGCAGATTTGTTGGGTGAAAATGACGAAGATTAACTGAAAAAACCTGCTTCTTTCAATGTTAAATTTTCTGAAATTTCACCACGCGACAAACTTCTCACCGGTCCGTCCTTGGGTCGCTCCAATCTCCAAATTTCAAATCCTGTAGCCAACATTGTGTCTTTAGCACGAGCAACAATGGCTGTTGATGTGTTGCCGCTGGCATCAATACTGCCCTTACTGATGAGAAGAACACAAATTTCTTTGTCAATTTCATCTACGAGTTTTTTGACTCCACCAAGACGTTCTGCACCAATTCGACCGCTTCGCTCACACCAATCATCAAGAACAATGAGTTCAACACTTGGAAGTGAATTTGAGGTTTGAATTAAAATGTCAATCACCTGTTCAAAGTCGCCGCCAATATTCATTGCATGGTATCTCGAAGATTTCGCTAATGAGAGATGGGAAAAAATCTGCGCAAAGCGCACACTATCAGGCATGAACGGCGAGGCCCAAAGGACCCTACCCCCGCGTTCAATAACATCGGTAGCCATGTGAAGTCCGAGTGTAGTGCCACCAATGCTACCTTCGACAGCGAGGTGGATTTTTTCTCCAGATATGTCGAACTCAACCCTTCCCATGAGATTCCGATGACACAAGCCTCTCATTGTTATTGCCCTTTGATGATATCTTTCAGCAACCTTCATGCCCTACCTCCTCTAGGACACGCCATGAGTGATGAACTTGAGGTGCGAGCAGGTGAAAGAATCCCACGTAGACCCTTACCTAATTATCAAGAGGCAGATTCATTCCTTCACGCAATCCAACGAGATGGCATTATTGGAACAATGTTAGGTGACTCAAACCAATACGGTCCGCTATCAATGCTGTTTTTGCTCATGGGTGTTGCAACATTCACGGGGATTATCATCAAGATTGTCTCTGTGATGATCTAGCTCTTCGCTGAATCTCAAAAACCCTCGAAACAGGTTTTCAAGCGCTTGTTTTGACGGCAAACATCAAACCCTGTTTTATCACCACAGAGACATGGATGAACAATCGGTGAATGTTGAAAGCCGAACTTCATCGCAAGATAAGCGCTGGACAATTATGGCTGCATTGCTTGGAACAAATACAGCATTTATGCTTTTTCAAGGGATTGAGCAAGAAGAAAATCCTCGATTCATTCGAGAGGTAGCCTTAGCAATTATCGCAGCATCTCTGCCCTTCCAAGGAATCTATTTTCTCATCTATACATTCTTGCTTGAACATGAAGGAAAACTAAGTCAAGAACGAACGGACAAGCTTCATTTTGCATCAGCAATTTGTCAAATCGTGGCTTACTTCTCAGTGCTCGGCGTGGCCATGATGTGGTACAATCTTTCACTGTATGTTGGTGTAGCATTTTTACTCTCGACAGCACTCGGTATCGTTCTCATTCGTTCTGTTATGAGTCCAGTCATTTCAATCGATACGTAAAATTCTCAGCATCGAATTCATAGGCAATGTTGATGAAGCGTGGCTTTTGAAGAGGAGACATGGCCTTCTGTCCCCTTGATTATCGTTACGGCTGCCAAGATTTCAAACGTATTTGGTCAGAAGTTGGCCGTCATGAGCGCCAGTTGGAAGTCGAACGAGCACTTATTTGGGCGCACATGCAACTTGGCAGAGTCTCAGAAGAGGATTACAATGCTGTTGCAGCAATTGCAAATCCTGAATCTGTTACCAAAGAGAGAGTCTCGGAAATCGAAGCTGAAACCCGACACGACATCATGGCTTTGACCAAAGCAATGGCCGAGGCTGCAGGAGATGCAGGGTGGTGCATTCATCTCGGAGCCACTTCAAACGATATAGTCGATACTGCTGTTGCCTTACAACTTCGCGACAGTATAGTGCTGCTGCGGGAACAGTTGTGCCTCCTAATAGGAGTCTGTGCAGATGTCGCAGAACGAGAACGCGATACTGTCATGCTTGGCAGAACTCATGGTCAAGCTGCGGTACCAATCACTTTCGGATTAAAGGCAGCAGTTTGGCTTGATGAATTACGTCGCCAACTGATTCGCCTGGATGAAGCCTCACCAAGAATTTCGGTTGGAAAATTCCTCGGTGCAGTTGGAACTGGAGCTGCACAAGGCGAACATGCACGTGAATTACAGCGATTAATCTTGACGCACCTCGGCCTTGGCGTACCCTTGGCCACGACCCAGGTTGTTGGCCGTGATCGTTACATTGAATACATTTCTTGGTTGGCAAATGTCGCTGCTAGTTGCGAGAAAATACTTCAGGAAGTTCGAAATTTACAGCGTTCTGAACTCAGAGAAGCAGGAGAGGGTTTTGACATCAAAAAACAGGTTGGTTCCTCAACGATGGCTCACAAAAAGAACCCGATAAAATCGGAAAATGCATGTGGTCTTGCCCGTATTGTTCGTGCGATGATTATCCCTACATACGAAAATGCTCTTCTTTGGCACGAAAGAGACCTCGCTAATTCAAGCAGTGAACGATTTACTCTTTCGCACGCGTCAGCTCTTTGCGAGGACGTTTTAGCGAAAACCCGAGATGTCCTCACCAACATGTGGGTTGACGCTGAACGTTGTCTTCAAAACATCAAATCTCAAAAGGGGCTCGTAATGGCTGAAAAAGTCATGATCGACCTTGTCGACCACGGAATTCCTCGAGATGAGGCGCACGAAATTCTCCGAGCAGCCTCCTTTGAAGCAGTTGATAAGAACATCGAATTAATCGATGTATGTAGCCGTACTCCCGAAATTGTGGCTGCATTCAGTGCAGAAGAACTCGAAGCCATGTTTGAACCGGCAAATCACATCGGTGTTGCTGGAGAGATTGTTGATGAATGTGTAGCACTTGCTCGTCAAGCGATTGCATGAACCGACGAAATTTCAAAGACACCTCGGACTCCATCCCAATCCACCTCACCTGACAACTCAAGATGTCCCGGTAAATGCGGTCCTCCAACGACCAATGTTTCGTATTCACCACCTTCACCGTCAACATTGAATCTGTACTTTTTGGAAAGTTCTTCGAGTTGAGCAAGACTCTCGGGTGTCAAGGTATGTCCAATCCAACTGTTATCGAGACCCTCACAACTCACACCAGTAATGAAAATTTGAAATCCATTATTAATCAGACCTTGCATGTGCTGAAGACTGTTTTGGTGCCAAAGAGGAGTCCAACTTACAATTCCTAATCGTTCAGCCATTCGCTCAATCCTACTTTTTTGATAGTCGGAACGTAATGCACCGCTTACAATTCCGTCAATTTCTAGGGCAGAAAGAGCTTTTTCTAAATCGTCTATCTCGACTTCTGGGAGACCTTCTGTTTCAACACAAACCCATGGAATACCAGCGAGTTTCGACTGGTGTTCTACCAAATCTGTTCCTGGGACTTGAAACATCCACGAATCGCCGCCTGTAATTCGAACCGTTACCAAATGAGTAACATCCCATCCACGACACATTGCCCACCACCAAGCAGCGGAGGAATCCTTTCCACCAGACGAGAGTACTGCAACACGCACAAATGGGTCCAGTACGAACTGTTTCAAGAGGTTGAGGGTCATGTTGGCTTGTGTGAGGGTTCAAATGGGGTGAGGTAGTGTGAATACTACCACGGCCTTTATGCGATGATTCATGCATGTGAACCCTCATCCTCATAAAGCGTCGATTTAACGGAACTATGAGAGTGGACAAATGCAGCCAAGCGGAAGAGGATATGACCATGGAATTACGACTTTTAGCCCAGACGGACGTTTGTTCCAAGTAGAATACGCTCGCGAATCAGTGAAGCGAGGCACTACTACTGCCGGACTAAAATTCAGAGATGGTGTGGTTTTGGTTTGTGACAAACGGATTGTCAGCCGACTCATCATACCAGAATCAATTGAGAAGATGTTCAAGATTGACGAACACATTGGGATTGCAACATCTGGCCTTGTTGCTGATGCACGGCAACTTGTTGCACGAGCACGTGTTGATGCACAAGTCAACCGAATAACATATGCTGCGAGCGTCCCAGTGGATGTTCTGGTCAAGAAAATCTGCGACTTTAAGCAATCTTTCACCCAGTATGGCGGGTCTCGCCCATTCGGAACTGCACTGCTCATTGGCGGTGTGGATGCGAACGGAATTCATCTTTACGAGACTGACCCAAGCGGCGCTTACCAATCGTACCATGCAGGTGCAATTGGAAGCGGAAGAAACACCGTGATTGAATACTTTGAATCAAATTGGAAAGAAGGTTTGACTCTCAATGCAGCTATGAAACTCGGACTTGAAGCACTTCGCAGTGCAAACGATACAGAGCTTAACCGTGAAGCTGTTGAAGTAACCGTTGTCGACGCTGATGGATACAGAGTTCTCGACCGTGCAGAAGTGAACAAGCAAATCGACCGCTTGAAACCTCTTGAAGATTGAATTTGAATAACCACCTTCAAGAGCCGCCTTACCCAACTTCACTCCGGGGAATACTATGGTTAGTCTCGACGATGCCGTGCTGGCTAGAATGGAAAAGGGTGGAAAACGATACGAGTTACTCGTAGACCCAAATCTAGTGGATGAATTCAAGTCAGATCCCAAATCCATTGACTTGAATCAATTCCTAGCAATGGATGAAGTTTTTCATGACATCCGTGGAGGCGAAAGACCCACCGCAGAAGCCGTTGAGAACACCTTTGGGACGCAAGATATTTTGGAAATTGCCAAAACTGTTCTCGACAAAGGGAGTATTCAACTTACGACTGCTCAAAGAAAAGCAAGAGTTGAGCAGATGCGCCAACAAATTATTCACGAAATTCACACGATGGCCGTCGACCCAAAAACCAAGAGTCCACATCCAAAAACGCGTATCGAATTGGCCCTTGATGAGTCAAGATACTCTGTCGACCCGTTCAAGCGTTTAGACGACCAAGTGAAATTGGCTATTGAAGTCCTCAAACCCATGATTCCACTTTCGTTTGAATCTGTTCGATTAGCATTGCGTGTGCCAGGTTCTGCTTACGGCTCTGCATCTCGAATTCTACGACCCTATCTCGAAAAAGAACAATGGCTCGAAAACGGTTCTTGGGCAGGAATTATCGAACTGCCAGCAGGAATGAAAGATGTCATCATCGGTAAAATAATGCGCCAATCCTCTGAAACCGAAGTCAAGGAACTGTGAGCATTTTCTCTCGACACACATAGATGACTCAAGGGTCGGCTTTATCATGGGATGGCGGTTCGCTGCAAATGGAGAGAAAGAAATGTCCAACGGTCAAAACGGCGCCGAGCTGCGCCTCGTGACCCCGGGTATGGCTATCGGGCCATCTGCCGGGATGCGCGTAGGAAGTGGTGCACTCGCACAAAACGATACAATCATTGCAACCCGTCTTGGGTGGGTGAAAGAACTCAATAACACGGTCTCTGTTGACCCCATCAACAGTGCTTACATGCCTCGTTCAGGGGACCTCATCGTAGCAACAGTCGCCGAAGTTCGAAACAATCTCTGGTTCATGAACATCAACGGGCCTTTTCAAGGTCTTCTACCAATGTCATTGGCCCCTTGGAAAGTCGAATTTGGTGCAGCGCGACAACACATGGGGATTGGCGATGTTGTACTTGCACGTGTCCAAGAAGTGGACGAGTGCCACAATGTCGTACTCACTATGAAAGGAGTTGGGCTACGTCGACTCAATCAAGGGTCTGTACATTCTGTTCCAATCAATCATATCGATCGTATTCGAGGCGAAGGAAATGCAACTTTGCAACGACTTCGAGAAGCAAGCGACTGTCGAATCATTGTCGGAGAAAACGGCAAAGTTTGGGTTGACGGTGATGCTGATGGCACCGCTTGGGTTCGCCAAGCGATTCAACTGATACAAAAATCAGGACACAAAAACACATTCGAAGCAGAATTAACTGCTCTTGAAAATAATGCTCCAAAAAAAGGTGATGCTTAATGGGCGGATATGGTGATGTACAATTATTACGCGACGACGGTTTACGACTGGACGGACGCAAGCTTGACGAAATGCGACCGGTTTCTATCGAAGCAGGAATTCTTCCTGCTGCAGATGGTTCTGCGATGGTAACCCACGGACTCAATGTGGCTGTTGCAGCCGTATACGGTCC
>JASLVU010000280.1 GCA_030741225.1 Candidatus Poseidoniaceae archaeon
ACCAAAGGCAGTAGGCAAAAGTAAGAAAGCCCCACGTAAGTAGAAAATATCGAGCGCAAAGAACAAGACGATGAATCCTGACAATACACCAAGGCCAAAAGTGCAAAACGAACTGAGCCATTGCGGATTGTCCTTCCCTCCAAATTGCCTTTGCAGAACGATGAAGGTGAAGAACAAGAGTACACTCATTGCAAAGGTAAACAAGACCACGTTTTCACGCAGGAAAAGTGTCCATTGGAGTGTACGGTATGCATACGGCCAAATTGAATCGGCAACATCATGTCCTGAAACAGAACGAATGACCGGCTCAAAAATCGAACAAATGAAACCGAAAACGAACAAAAGAGGTAGGAAAAACCGTTTTGACCTGAGTTCTTGCCATTTTTGGACGAGAACTTTACTGTCAACCATGACACCCACCTGACCTTCAAGTTCAAAAAAGGTCGTTTTGTTATTTTCCAAAATTCAGTTCAATTCTGGTAGCCCACGAACGATTTCTCTGCCATGGGTGACAATCTCTTCAACCATTGAATGAAGCGTGGACTGAGTTATCTTTGGATTAGCTATAACAGCACGTATGACTACCTGTTCACCAATGTTCGAACGACTGACCATATAATTTCCATTTCGGAGCAATCGATTGCGGACTTCGATATTTAGTTCGCTCAAATCATCAACCGATGATTTGGGAACATATCGGAAACAAACATTGGTCCACTCTCGAGTTGACATCATTTCGAGTTCGTCATGCTGCTCAACAAGGCGCTCAAGATATGCACTCAAATCCATGTAATTTTCAACCATGGTTGCCCAACCCGAGTCACCGCACTCTCTCCAGGCTAACCACAACTTCAACGCATCATTTCTACGGCCACATTGCAGTGAATTACGACCTAAATCGTAATCTCTAGAATCTTCATGAAACAGATAATGAGCAGCATCGCCATGAGAACATACCCTGGAAAGAACGCTTTTGTCTTTAATTAAAAAGGCGCTACAAATGAGAGGTATCCCCATCATTTTGTGAGCATCCCAACACATGCTGTCGGCCAATTCGATACCATCCATCAACGAACGATATTTTGCCGAAAACAGGGCACTACCTCCCCAAGCTGCATCAACATGGTGCCAGAGGCCCTCTGCATGGGCAACATCTGCAATTTCACGAATTGGGTCAAAGGCGCCTCTCACGGTGGTACCAGCAGTCGATATAACACAAAAAGGAAG
>JASLVU010000281.1 GCA_030741225.1 Candidatus Poseidoniaceae archaeon
CGAACCCAATCCATCGGGAACAATTGCCGTCCAGTCTCCTCCCAAACACGCAATCCGTCGAGTTGTATGTCGTTCTCAATAACCAAGTCCATATCTGTAGTATCCCACTGGTCAACGGCTACGCCAAGGTCGTCTTTCACGGTAATGATCGCTTCCAAATCAGCTTCGTCATTCCAACTCCAGTTGACTTTGGTCGGAATCCAAATAGATACAACACCTAATGCATCCACTGTTGAAGTGCAATTTGCAGTGTCAAACACCACAATACCTCCACCATCATTATTGGTACTGCATGTGTCACCACGAAGCCAAGTAAAGGAAGGATTTTCTCCATAACTGTGGTTGAGGGCAATGGTCGCTTCAGTGACTCGGTCAACCTCATCACCTGGAGCAACACGAGTGATGAAATTTCGATACGCACCATCTGGAGAGGCGAGACCTCCTTCAAAGGATGCATCAATAGCACGGGTCTGCATTGCATAGGTTACGTCAATGTTTGAAACCTTGATTCGACCCGATGAAGCGGCCTTAATTCCAATAGGAATATCGAGCATACCTTCTCCGTTTTCAGGAATATAATCGTTGAAAGCGTCAATCAATGTAGGTGCCTTTTTGACAATAACTCCTACTTGAGAATCATCAGTGGCTACAACTGCTGATTCATTGAGGAAAATCATGGCCTCCCAATCATAGGAGCCATCTCCACCTACATCCAACATCGGCCTGTCCGGATATCCTTCTTCATACCATAGCGTGAAACTGTCTACACTCGGGGTGTAATCTGTGTTATTGGTTGTCAAGAAGATGGCATAGCGCAGGGTATTTCCCGCAGCATCGGTTGAAAAACTTGTTTCAACATTGTTTTCTGCATCAAGCCATGTACTGCCGTTATCGTTTGAAACAACAACTTGGAGCGATGTGCCCGCAGGCAGGTCAGCAACCCATGTCGGACGAACCTTACCCACTTTTGTTCCAGTGTTGTAGTAAGGCGAAGTCCAATCACCTGATGTTGCATATTGTGTTGATGCGTCGATGTCAACCCACCATGAAACTGCTGTTGAACCAATCAACTGAGCTTTCCAAACCAGTTCTTTACCGGGGTAGTCAAAGTGAATCGTCGAGTTAGAAACAACTTGTTCCCAGTGTGTACCGTTATCTGCGGAGACCCAATAATCAACACGGTCACCGATGGATGCGGCAGACCAGTATGTTTGGACATTCG
>JASLVU010000282.1 GCA_030741225.1 Candidatus Poseidoniaceae archaeon
CATTTTTAACTCCACCGATGGCAATGTCCGCTTATTATTTAAAAGGTGTTCAGTCTAAAAATGTGGAATTAATGGAAATATTTAGAGGCATTATGCCATTTTTAGCTATTTTTGTCAATGGGGAACGAGTTATGGAATGGGGTGGAAGAAATCGTTCGTATCTTCAAAATCAACTTGAAGTCATTCTTGGTTGACATAGTCACCTCTTCACTCTTCATGCGCTTTAGAGTTTGAGAAATCGAATCAATTTCCGTATTTTTTACGAGAGGCTAAACCGGCAAGCAGTACTGCACTCAAGCCCATAATGATTCCAAAACCAGGAATGGGGGCAGTGGAGTCGCTCTTCATTTCGACGGTAACCATCGTCATGAGTGTTTCACTTCCATCAGTCCACGTGATGGTTACATCCACGGTTTCACTGACGTTTTCTTCGATGACTATGAGGGCGCCCGCACTAACTTCCCCAGCAACCGGTCCAATGGTGATGTCGTTGACAGTCACGGTGATATCATCGCCGTCGAGGTCAATACAATGCGCCGTCATGTAGTAACTTCCTGCAGGGATTGTAATCACTGGCGGAACCACTGAGGCAAGGCCCACTTGAGCAGTCACTCCAGAAAGTGCAGGGATGACAGCATCTCCTTCAAACGTGGCAGGAATTCCATCCACTTCCAAGGAATAGTACAGAGAGCATGTCGGTAGGCGATTAGCAGGGTACGATGTCTCATCAAGCGGTAGCGTTCCTGCCATGATTTCATCATCGTTCAGGAATCCGTCTCCATCTGCATCGGTGTCAAGTAGGTCACATGTTCCGTCACCGTCGTAATCTTCAGGAACCACGTTTCCATCGTTCGGGTCCGAGCCACAGTTAATCTCGTAGTTGGAATCGAATCCGTCGCCGTCTGCGTCAGAGCAACCGTCAGCTTGTACGACTGAACCAGCGGGTGTATTGTCGCACTGGTCGTTCTTGTCATACACGCCATCACCATCATGGTCAGATGTAGACGCCGAGGCCCAACAAACGTTTGAGACGGTTTGCAATTCCGTATCCCCAGCAGAGAACACAACAGTAATGCATGCATTGGTTGTGTCTTGAAGGTCATGGAATTCCAAGACATACTCCGAGACATCTCCGGTACCTTGGACCCAAATCACATCGTTCTCTAGCAGCGTTA
>JASLVU010000283.1 GCA_030741225.1 Candidatus Poseidoniaceae archaeon
AACATGACCACATTCAAACCGCTTTGTCGCATGAAAATTTCGTTGTTCCAAACATTATCTCAAACCGCTTTTACGGCAAGCGAATTTATTTCATTCACGGCAAGGAGTACTTTGTCAACGATTCTTTCTTTGTTGGAACAATCAATCAAAACATCGACCACAACAAAGCCATTCTCTCTTTGAACTCCACATTGAGCCTCATGTTTGCAGAATTACGTGGTCGAAAGGGTCAGGGTGGTGGAGTGCTTTCGTTTTACGGACCTGAATTTAGAGAGCATCTCATCATCAAACCCGAGTTGCTTACGGCTCTTACCGATGCCCACTACAACGACTTGACATCAAGGGAAATGAACGATGTGTTTGTTGAGTGTGGATTTGACGAAGCATTAGCCACCCTTGATGCTGAAGATGAAGCATACCGTTCAATCCGAAGCCAAACGCCGAACCCATTGGCCGACAGAAAAGCATTGGACGATATTGTCTTTGATGTGCTTGAACTTTCTCAAGAACAGCTAAATAAAGTCTATTGGACCTTGTGTGAATCAGTACTTAATCGGCACAAGAAATCCAAATCAGTCTAGAATTTTGGCTCTTAGTCGCCTTCTTATTCTAACGATTCAATCTGTAGTGATAAAGATTCGATTTGCTTTTCCAAATTTTGTTTTTGTGATTCTAACCGTTCTTTTTGTGTATAAATTGCATCTTTATCTTCCAGTTCATCAAGTTCTTTCATTACCTCTACCATTTTTTGACAAACTTCATCCAAATACGGCCCCCATTCATCCTTTGTGAACACATTTGCACCAGGAAATTGAACCTCCATTCCTTGTAAGATAGGCTTATGCTTTCCGAATGCGGCATCATCAGCAATTGTGTAAGGCATATTCAGGTTGTACCTATACATTTGATCTGCGATTACAGCGATTTCCGAATGAGAATTCATTGGGATTGCAAAATGGACTCGTCTTTTTCGTGTAGCGATATCTTTAGTTCGTCCTTCAATTTCTGAGTCAAAACCATGCAATGCATAGGAAAGTAATTGGTAGGAAGTTGACTGCATGACTTTTTCATGAGATTCATAGTATTTGGCATCGATAATGAGGTCATCTGAATCTCGTATGACGAGGATGTCTGGT
>JASLVU010000284.1 GCA_030741225.1 Candidatus Poseidoniaceae archaeon
TAATCGGTGCTCTGGCTTCTGATGAACCGTTGCGCCACATGAGTTCCTTTACTCCGATTAATCCCGAAATAGGTACGATGGTTTTCAGATAATCGTGTTCTGCTCCAAACATTGCAGCCTGCCAAGGAGTACTGCCATCGTAGGATTTGCCAATCATTCCAACCGCACCATTCGACCATTCCTGCTCAGCCAACCACCGCACTGCTGCATCATTTCCGAGTTGTTCCGCATTACCCATCAAATCCATACAATGATTCGAACGCCCCGTACCCATCACTGAGACCTGAGCAAATGCATATCCATGAGGTAAAATTTGATCGATAATCATCTGACCAAGCCAGCTTCCAGGCACTTCTATAGTAGGAGTTTCTACCGATGGCTCTTGGAAATAAGGACCAAACTCTGCGATAACCGGGACTTTGACGCCAGGTGGGACGTCAGGTCTCCATACGGCAAGACTGATGACGGCGTCGTCAGGGGCTGCTCCACCTTCTTCAATAGGAAGCGAATACTCGACGAAGGAGTGTGTTGAACTCCACTCATTTTCAGTGGCGAGAAGTTCATATTCTCCAACTTCAAGTGCAACTCCAAATTCACCGTTTGTCTCGTAAGGCAATGTGTTTCGCTCCCATACCGGGACGCGGATATTGTTCGAGGCGCCCTCGTCATCTACCAAATCCACGACTGCATCAACGAACAATGCGGAAACAAAAAGAAACACCAGTGAAACGGCAATGGTTGAACTCAACACGATGTTGAATTCAAGGAATGAATGGTCTCGCTTCTCTGTGTCGAGAGTAGTCACACGCTGCACCTAAAGACCCCTAATTTCACTGGCATTTGAGGTTAACGCGTTGGTGATGATGCACTTTTTGAACAAAATCATGCCGTTTGAGCAATATCCTCAAAAGCCCTTGACAAACCATGACAATTATGGTTCTAAGCACTTTACCTGGTGTTGGTCAACGATTAGCAGAGAAAATCACTGAACATTTTGGCGGTGAACAAGAAGCCATC
>JASLVU010000285.1 GCA_030741225.1 Candidatus Poseidoniaceae archaeon
CGCCCTTGGTGTAAGGTGCACGCTGCGCAAGCAGAGGAGCCGGTTCGATTCCGGTGAGGGGAACGAATCGCTCAAGGATATGGACGGCATTCGTTGATTTCAACAGCAACGATGTTTGAGCGAGGCGATGTGAAGCTGGCGACCTCAGTTGCTAGGTTAGCATCTGCATCTGCTTTACTCCACTTGTCAACGTAGGCGACATTGCCTCGAGTCCATTTCAAAACACCAGTGATCTCTTGATCAAGACCGATGGAAACTTTCAACTCTGCTTCCTTCTGTTTGATGATCCAACTTTGTTCCGCAATGGCCCTCCTCGTGGACAACCAATCCGTGTGCAATGTTTCGAGTGATGAACTTCGTGGAGTCTCCGGGTTAGCCAGATTCGAGAGTGGAATGGTGGTTGGTGATGCTGTCTTTGCTGCACTGCGAGATGCTGCAAGTCCCGGGTCCAACGCCCTCAGGCTTTGTCCTTTGTTATCAAAATTGATTTTGCTCTCAAATTGGCTGCCTGAAGAATGACAGAGGGCAAACTGGGTAGGAGAGAGTGAAGCAATGAACGCAGCCTTATCGAAGTAATCTGCTTGGGTCTTTTCGATCAATGTCAAGATATCTTCAATTCCGTTGTCAGTTCCGATGGCCGTCCGTAACGCAAAATCGTGAATATCATGTTGGGCTTTCGCAATTTTGAGCGCTTCTCTTGCATCTCTCAATTCATCGGAAAGAGTTTGTTCTGCAGAGGTTGGGGCCCGAACATTGCCGTTGTCGAAAGCCGTTTTCAACGAATCAATGAGTGCTTCATTTGCAGCATAGGCGTTTTGTTCAGCCAGCAAGTCGGCGATTTTGGGTACCACTTCCGCCGTCATTCGTGTCGCATCAATATCAAACCATTCACCATGGATTCGATCTTCGGAAAACCAATGGTGGAGGTATGTTTCAGCATTGGTCATGTAGGGGAAGGTGGTCGTCCCAACATCGAA
>JASLVU010000286.1 GCA_030741225.1 Candidatus Poseidoniaceae archaeon
TTTATCGTGTTGGGTCCACCATCGACCTACTGTCCTCTTTAGTCTCGTACCCTACACGACTCATCGCCGTTGTCAAGGATGGCGCAGGTGTGTGCATCTCCAGCAGTCACCGCAACGGCCGTTCGGCCCGTGCCGAGGTCAATCGCTGTGGATGAAGGCGTGTTGAGGTTCGTGTTGGTGCTTCCACCATCGCCCAACTGCCCGTAGACGTCCTCTCCCCAGCACTTCAGGTCGCCGTTGTCAAGGATGGCGCAGGTGTAGGACTGTCCAGCAGTCACCGCAACAGCCGTTCGGCCCGTGCCGAGGTCAATCGCCGTGGATGAAGGAGTGTTGGTGTCGGTTGGATTGCTGCTGGTCCATAATTGACCACCATCGCCCAACTGTCCTCTGGAGTCACTTCCCCAGCACTTCAGGTCGCCGTTGTCAAGGATGGCGCAGGTGTGTTCAGATCCAGCAGCCACCGCAACGGCCGTTCGGCCCGTGCCGAGGTCAATCGCCGTGGATGAAGGTGCGGTGGTGCCCAGGGAGCCTGCACCATCGCCCAACTGTCCTTTGGAGTCACTTCCCCAGCACTTCAGGTCGCCGTTGTCAAGGATGGCGCATGTATGTTCACCTCCAGCAGACACCGCAACGGCCGTTCGGCCCGTGCCGAGGTTAATCCCTGTGTATGAAGGTGCGCTGGCATACGAGTTGCTTCCACCATCGCCCAACTGTCCATAATTATCGAATCCCCAACACTTCAGGTCGCCGTTGTCAAGGATGGCGCAGGAGTGGTATGCTCCAGCAGAAACCGCAACGGCCGTTCGGCCCGTGCCGAGGTTAATCGCTGTGGACGAAGGTGCGTTGGTTTTATCGTTGGATTGGACGATTCCACCATCGCCCAACTGTCCTTTGCCGTCACTTCCCCAGCACTTCAGGTCGCCGTTGTCAAGGATGGCGCAGGAGTGGCGGTATCCAGCAGACACCTTGTT
>JASLVU010000287.1 GCA_030741225.1 Candidatus Poseidoniaceae archaeon
TTTCTCATCTGCTCTTGCAAGAGCATCTAAGTCCGGCATTGAAGGGACTTTGGTCGTTTTCTTGTCTTGGGAAGTTGCAGCACCAGTAAAAGCATCGAGGGAAGACTGAGCCTCGTCCTTTTTGCCCTTCTTGCGCCGGCGCATGAACACCCTGTTGAATGACACCTCAAGAATGCTCGCATGATGGTTCGACTAAGAAGCCGATTTTCGCCAACCATCGGTGTTTCCGTACCATTCGTGAGATTGATAAGAGGCAGCATTTACCGTCCAATAGCGCCTCAAGGTTCAAGAGGTGTCGACGAAAACAGGGTATTGATGAAGATGGATGCGCAGCAGAATGTATTGAAAACCGGAACAAGCACAATTGGCATAACCTTTGATGGTGGTGTAGTCGTAGGAGCAGACCATCGTGCTACTATGGGTCACTTTATTGCCAACAAGAGTGTTCAGAAACTCTTCAAAATTGGCGAGAATCTCGCACTTACCACAGCGGGTCTTGTGGGCCATGCCCAATCTCTTTCTCGTACTCTCTCGGCTGAGGTGGCGTTGTTTCAACTTCGTCGTCAACAACCCATGACTGTTCGAGGCGCTGCAACTCTTACTGCCAACATCCTCTCCGGCCGCCCTCACTGGGTACAATTGCTGATAGTTGGCGTTGATGATGAAGGTTCCTGGCTTAGTGCTATCGCTGGCACGCCTGGCTGTATTCGCAGCGGTGCTTGGTATACTATCAATGTTGACGGGGAAGATAAAAAGTTCCAAAGCAAAGACTTCCTGAAACTCCTAGAAGAT
>JASLVU010000288.1 GCA_030741225.1 Candidatus Poseidoniaceae archaeon
CGGGAGTTCGAGAAAAGCATAGGAGATGTAGGTTGAAATCGAAGATTCTCCTTCTGGGAATAAAATCTTGAAGCCATCATTTGCCGCAGCTCCTGGGTTGTCCGTCACACCCGGTTTGAAACCTACGGTTACAGTGAGTGATGGGGTGTTTGGGAAGAAGTTCTTGTCCTCGAGAAGTGATGTATTTGTTGCTCCATATTCAATAATTGGATCAGAAAAGATATCCTGCACACGTGGTTCAATTTCAGATGCGCTGTGTTGGCTTCGAATGAGATAGCCACGAATGCTCCGTACCTTTCCGACATCGATTCCGTGATCTGCGAAAAGTTGACGCTGTACGACATCGCCGAGAACATCTCGCATTCCCTCCGTTTGCAACGGGGTGACTTCGACTCTGACTTCCTGCATTGCCATTGCTTCCGACCTAGTCACAGTTCGTCACATACGCTCTTTGAACACTACGGAGGAGTTCACTCCGTCTTGAGCATGGATTTGAGGAATTGTCCGGTATGGCTTCTGTCTACTTTAGCAACTTCTTCGGGCGTTCCTTGTGCAACGATTAGTCCCCCGCGATCGCCCCCCTCTGGCCCAAGATCGATGACATAATCACTGCATTTGACGACATCGAGATGGTGTTCAATTACAACGACGGTGTGTCCTTTCATTCGTAATTCAAGTAGTACATCGATGAGGAGTTGAACATCACTGAATGAAAGCCCGGTCGTTGGTTCGTCCAATATGT
>JASLVU010000289.1 GCA_030741225.1 Candidatus Poseidoniaceae archaeon
AGGTTGGAGGGCAGGAGCAGGATTATCTCCGTAACCATCTCCATCGGCGTCATCCCATTGAGTTCCGTCGGTTGGGAATGCATCCACGATTCCATCACCTTGGTCGGTGCTGTTGTAACCATCATTATCTTCGTCAATATCGGCAAACCAGTAGTAAACACCCTCGTCATTTCTGCCGTGGGCAGTGACGATGCGCGTGTTGTCAGGACTCCATGAAATACCGTAAATACTACCGCAATTGTTGTTGCTACTAGATTGGCAGTTACCCGGTCTTGGGCCACTTACAGAATCAACTTGATTCCCAGTGTCGACTTGATAGACATAAGCTGTAGCTCCGTCGGTTTGATACCAATACATCCCAACAGCGATTTGTGTGCTGTCTGAAGAAAAGTCGACTGATGCACAGGATGTCGACATTGTTTTTTGCCAAATACGAGACCACGATGAACCAGTGAATTCATACATGTCGACACTCGAAGAACTTCCTTCCCATCCGCCACACATGACGATGTAATTTCCATCTGGCGACCATGCAATCGCATTGACAGAAGCACTTGGGTCTGAAATACTCCAAACCGTTGCAGATGTTGTTACATTGACGACGAAGAAATCCCCGTTGCCAGCTGCAGCAACATGCTTTCCATCAGGCGAGAACGCAGCATCGTAAAATCGGTCTTCACCGTTTGGATTCATGTTGCCA
>JASLVU010000028.1 GCA_030741225.1 Candidatus Poseidoniaceae archaeon
CTTGGGCCATCAACGCAACCTTACCGGCTGGTTTGAACTTTGGAACGAGTAACGGAACGATTTGGGGTGTTCCAACGCAATTGTTCACCACATCGAACTTCACCATTTGGGCCAACAACTCCGGAGGTTCCAGCAGTGCAGAAATCAACATCACCATCGTTGCGCAATTACCAGCCTTATCCTATTCTCCAACTTCACTGAATTTGACTAACAATACGGTCAGTAGCGATTTGCCATTGAACGCCACGCTTGTTGGTAGCGGCGAAATCACCTCTTGGGCAATCAACGCAACCCTGCCGACTGGCTTGAATTTCGGTACCAATAACGGAACGATATGGGGTGTTCCAACACAGTTGTTCTCCACTTCGAACTTCACCATTTGGGCCAACAATTCGGGTGGTTCTTTGAACGCAACAATCACGCTGACAATTGTCGACCAATTGCCACAACTCACCTACACTCCAAGCGAACTCGTATTGACGAACAATACCGATTCAAGTGATATGCCACTTGTCCCTTATTTGAACGGTTCAGGAGAGATTTTGACATGGGAACTGGAAGGTACTCTCCCGAGTGGTTTAAACTTCGAAACAAGCAATGGAACGATTTGGGGTATTGCAAATGAGTTGATGACATCGACCAATTATACGATTTGGGCGAACAATTCCGGTGGTTCGGCGAGTACTCAAATCTCCATCACAGTGGTTGACCAATTACCAAATCTCTCCTACATCCCGAATACTCTTGAGCTAACGAACAACACTGAAAGCGAAGATTTCCCTCTTGAAGCAACACTTACCGGAAACGGTGAAATCTTGACATGGGAATTGAGTTCGGAATTACCTGAAGGATTGCTCTTCGGACAGAACAATGGAACATTTTGGGGAGTGCCAACTGAACTTTACCCACCTACGAACTTTACCGTGTGGGCGAACAATTCTGGAGGTTCTGTATCCGCCAACATCACCATCACTGTATTTGACCAAGTTCCTGTAGTCTCTTATGACCCCAGTACAGTTGCATTGCTGAATGACTCGAGTGTTTTGCAACTTCTTCCAATTTCAACCGGAGGAGCCATTTCGAGTTGGACAATTGACCCTCAACCGTCTCCAGGATTGTACTTTGATACTGAAACGGGAATATTTGCAGGTACTCCAATTCAAACGGCTGCTTCAGTACAATATTTGATCACTGCTTCAAACGACGTTGGTTCGATTTCTGTAACTGTAAATATCACTGTTGAAGATTTAGAGTATGAGTTGATGAATGGAACATTGATGCTTGTTAACAACTCTATTTTACATGCATACCCTCCAATATCTGAGATATATTCCGCTCACTACGAAATAGAGCCGGACCTTCCGGACGGATTGTATTTCGATTCCGTAAACGGAACAATTTGGGGGACACCAATCGAAGTACTCCAATCGACAATCTTCATCGTTTATGCAAACAATACACTGTTTAACGATACGTTTAGCGTCTTGATTGAGGTTGTCGAGGATACAGATTTGGATGGTCTACCCGATGACCTTAGTGGCTTTGATTCCTTCAACGGATACATAGAAGATCTTGATGACGACGATGATGGATTTTCGGATATTATGGAAGTTGCTTGTATTACTGACCCACTTGATGAAAATTCGATACCCAACGATTTGGATGGTGATGGTATTTGTGATGCACTTGATATCGATTTGGATGGAGACGGCTTGTACAACATTATCGAAGATAATTCCGGTGTATTCAAATCCAAATTCAACCCAGGTACAAATCCAACATCACCTGATACTGATGGTGATGGAGTCTGTGACGGTCCGAAGGTTCCAGCGAATGGTGGATGTACTCTCGGGCCAGATGCGTTCCCTCTGGACCCCTCCGCTCATACCGATACTGATGGTGATGGGATGCCTGACAACATGTATGGCAATTCAACCAGTGAACCACCACTTGAATTGGATATGGACGACGACAACGACCGGTGGACGGATGCTGATGAAGTTGCATGCGGAACCGATAGTCTTGATGAGCTCAGTATTCCAAACGATACCGATGGAGACGGCATTTGTGATAATCTTGATGATATTCTTGATTTGCCGTTTAATTTGACTTATCCAAGCACAAATCTGACATTGATTCTTGGTGAAGAGATGAATGCGTTCTTACCAAATGTTACCGGCTTAGGTGGGGTTTCATCATGGGAAATAGTCGGCCAATTGCCAGGTGGTCTTACATTCGGAGAGAGACAAGCTCGTGCTTCATCACTCGATGGTGGAATCCGTGGCACCCCTAATGAGACATTAGAACCAACCGAATACATAATTTGGGCGAACAATTCACTACACCATCGCTGGTACAAAATCACCCTCCAAGTCTCTGAAGATTCGAGTGCAGCAGAAGATGAAGACTCACCGATTCAATGGGGTTACTTGTTTTGTCCTCTGATTATTCTGATTTTGGTATTTTTCGTGTTGGTTCTCATTCCGAAAGAAAAAGTAAAACTCAAGGATGCTGAACCCAAGAACACCAAATCCAAACCGAAGTGTAAGGCTGGCCTAGGTACGAAAGAGGAACCGTTCATTTTGCGTTCTGCTACGGCTCAATCAGGGGAACTGTTGCTCAGTAAAGAGACCTTTACAATTAACAATATTTCTCCAGCCAACCTCCTTGACATAGTCGACTTGAACAAGATGTCAAATGGAGGCCGATTCAAATTAGCAAATGTACAATCTGGCAGCGATTCGTCGAAACAAGGAGAACATTTAGTTTCAAAGATTCCATCCAGTGAATTTGGTGTTGTGCAATTTAAGTTGGCCTTTGATGACCGTGATGAACCGACAGAAGGAGAAGAAACATACCATGCGAAAATCAAGGTTGGAAATGATTCGGTGTACTTCAAATGGGAAGTTGAAGCGAAGTAAGATGAAAACTGCCAACATTATGTTTGAGAAGGTTTCAATCCTCGTCGAAGAATTCATCGTCAATGTACTGGTCGAGAATTTCACCAAGTCCTTGATCACTGAACTTACTCATTTCACGAGCAATAGAAGTTGCAATCATTATCAGTCCGATTGGAGAGAGAGTGGCCCACACCAGAACCCATCCATACCAGTCCAACGCATCGTATTTCATGAACATGGGGAGAGCAACAATTATTGTGAAAACGAACATAATTACGCCAAATCCTGCGAGCACAAATCTAGCAATTTTTATTTTACCCACGAAATCATATTTGACGTGAGAATTGTGTTGGTCCATGATTGCCTCTACTTCTTCAAACCATCCACGACCAAATTTTCGTGAAAGATTGGGATCTTCATGTTGTGTTTTGCATTTTTCGAAAAACGATTTAATTTGTTCGTCAGAACAACTGAATGATTTCATTTTCATAGCGAGCGCTTCAACAGCAGGATGAGCATAGTGGATTTCTCCCCAAATACTTTTCTTGATATCAAAGTTGATTTTTTCCTCGTAAAGTGAACCTTTGGTTTCTTGTTCTTTCGACTTGTCTTCAGGCCGAATTGCAGAACGTATTCCACCGACAATGAACAAACCCCCAATCAGTGATGTGAAAAGAAGGACAAGTATTGGTGGAATGAAAGGTGCAAAATCGCCGGGATTGTAATCAATATTTTCTGGGTTTTCGTTGTCGTAAGCGATTGTTCGAGTTGAGTTGGCTGGATAATCCACCTCCCATACTCGAGAATCAAAATACGATACATCCTCAGTATCGGTCACGTAATATGTTGTGTCGTCTACTTCAAACTGGAATGTGTAGCTGACTTGATATTGAGTACAGGTTGAAGATGTTTCATCATCACCGCATTCGTATTCATACGAGTCGATATCCATGTAATTGACCGATGCAACCACCGTATTCCAAGACCTTGATTCAACTTCATCAGTAAAATCATCAAAAACGATGGTTGGCCAAACACAGCCGAGTATCAAAACAAATATTCCGACCCCAATTAATGCGCCAGGTGATGATTTTTCTGAGCCACCGAGTTGAACTTCCATACAAGCAACCTTATTTCCTACTACTTCATAGTACTCCCAGCAGTCGAGGACTGACAAACATTTGATTCATTTATTTTCGTGCCAACAGAAATACCGAGGTCGTGCAACTGGTTAAATCACGCCCGTCTTCATGGGTCAAATCGGTGAATTCTAGCCGTTCGATATGGAAATTTTCTGAAAAGAGAGCTTCTATTTCAGAATCGGGAAGAGCAAATGGTGGCCCTTGCATCTCATCTTGTGGATAATCAAAAGTGACCATGAGCCCTTTGGAAGTGGATGTGGTAAGATTCAGCAATTGCTTGACATATTCAGGGCGCATGCTTGAGGGTAAAGCGACCATTGCTGCACGGTCGTACCATGCATCAAACAGTGCTTCATCAGGTTCGACATTGAAGAAATCAGCATGATAAATATGGATTTTATCCAGCGAATATTTCTTTGCATCTTTCATTTCATTGATTGAGGGTACAGCCGAAGCATCTTCAAAAAATTGTTCGATTGCTTTCTGAACCATTTCGATTCCAACAACGGTATGTCCTTGCTGATGAAACCAGTGCAGGTCGAGGGACTTTCCACACAACGGAACAAGTACCTTTGCGTCACTGGGAAGTGATAACTTCGGCCACTGTTCGTTAAGAACAGGGTTCGCCTCAAGCCGATGAAAGCCGATTTGATTCGCATTCCAGCGCTGATGCCAAATTGACATTCAATCACTGGCCGGTAAAGTTTGCAACCCGCTTCTCAACGTAGGCTGCAATTCCTTCCTTGGCGTCACTGCTGTTGAACAGTGCAGCTTGCAATTCACGCTCAAGTGCCAAATGGTATTCGAATGGAATTTCAGGACCGGTTTGGCACGAACGCTTGATGTTTCCAACAGCCTTGACAGCCTTGTTTGGTAGAGTGAATTGACTGCACCAGTCAAGAATATCTCGGCGGAAGTCTTCTGCAGAGCCTTCCCAAATGTGGTTGATGAGGTTGCATCCATGAGCATCCTCAAAAGACATAAGTTCGCCAGTGACCATCATTTCCAGAGCCTTTGCTTTTCCAATGAGGCGAGTGAGGCGAGCAGTTCCACCGGTACCGGCAAGAACACCAAGATTGATTTCTGGTAGTCCTACTTTGCCGGAGTTCTTTCGAGCAATTCGGATGTCAGCAGCCATTGCGATTTCGAGGCCACCGCCGACTGCGTGACCGTTGATCGCACATATCACGAGTTTCGAGGTTTGCTCAAGTCGAGACAGAGTCTCGTTGGCGTGAAGACAGAAATTGTACTTGAACCCTGGAGTGACGCTGTTCAACATTTGAATGGATGCTCCTGCAGAGAAGAAAGATGCACCGTTGCCGGTGAGGACGATGCAAGTAACATCGTCATCAAATCGTGCTTTGACAATTGCTTCATCGATATCGCGCATCATACCGTGAGTATAGGTATTTGGTGAGCGGTCGTTTGGTCCTTCAAGAGGGGCACCAGCAGAATCTGAGGTAAGTTCGATGACCGCAATACCGTTGGTAGTTACACCGTAGTTGACAAGGCGGTTAGGCATAGGTTCGAGTTTGAGTCCGTACAGGTCGCTCATATCCCCACCCACAGGGATTCGCATTAAGAACAAATCGCTTTCACTTACTGCGATTTTTGGTCGGTTTCGCTGTCTTTCGCAAAGGATACTTTTGCACCTCGCTTTCGCACAGCATTCCATTGTTCACCGATTGCAGCGGCTTCGGGGGATTGTTCCCAATTATCGCGTTTGAACGCCTTGCGGAACGGCATTCGACGAACGCCTCGACCGTGTGCTTTTGGATCCTTTTCAAGCATGAAGGGGTTGACAACTCGATAGAGTATGGATTTCATGAAAGTGGGACGGAACAGTTTCCCAATCCAAATAAGCCCGTCTCCACGCTTCTTCTGGTCTTTCATCCATGCCTTGCACATGCGCTTGAAGGTTCGGTCACCAACCCGGTTCATCAGCCAACGATTGGCTACACTTGTTCGAACATACGGCATCAGATGCTTGCGTACATCGGCTTCATAATCGCCTTTTCCAAGAATGTCATTTGCAGCCAAAACACCAGACCAAACGGCCATTCTCATGCCAAAGCCCCACATGAAATCCTGCAAACCACCCGATTCACCAACATAATATCGGCCGTCTTGTTTGTAATTCCGGTTGATGGTAAAATCTCCCTTTCCACCAACCCGTTTGATTGGTTTTCTGTTCAGGTTTGGATAATGCTTTTCGTACCATGCAATTGTTTCGTTGAGAAATCGTTCGCTTTTCCTCTGTTTTCGCCACAAACAAGTACAGATGAGCCCAACCCCATCGATGATAATGAGATAGGAGTAGGAGCCTGGAGCGAGTTTGTCGTTCAGTTGGAAACCGATATGATTGGGGTGGTCAGTGTGGAAAATTTCACCGTATGCAACAGCAGAAGTACCCTTCGGCCCACAAGCAATTACAGTGCAATCCTCCTCTTTGACCCTCGATTTGTAATGAATTTGAGCACCTGCATCGAGTGCTTGACGTTTGAAGCCTTGGTCGATTGTGTGGTCGGAGGTTCCACGTTCAATGATTCGATAAGCGACTCCGGGTGTAGTAGCTTGCGTGATGGTGTCATCGGGATGAATAAGGTCGACCACGTCAAATTCTGTGGCCTTAAACTGAGATAAGTCAAAGCCCCATTCTTTGAGTTGGTCAAAGAAGTCATCATCCATACTCCAGTTCTCCAAGGCTTGGAAATCACCATCAAACCTAGCGCCTGATTCTTCTCGGATGTCGTGTACATGGACTTCGATTCCGGATTTTGCCAGAACCGTTGCGGCGGCTAGACCTGACAATCCAGCGCCCATGATGTTGACTGGTTTGGTGTCCGCCATGTATGCTGCAATGAGGCGTGAGGTTTGAATTATGCGTTCCACTCGTTCAACCATGTCGGGCTTCATTGTTATCGAAGAAGCACAACAATCGCTCGACGAAGTGGCTCTCAAGTCTAAACTTGAAACAGAGGGCTGCGGGGCCATTGTTTCTTTTCTTGGTATTACGCGAGGTAAGGAGGGTGATGCGGATGTCCTGCGTCTCGAGTTTGACGCTTGGCAAGAACAACTGACTCCCGTATTGCACAGTTTGGCCGAACAAGCGATTGAATCGTTTGGCATTAAGGCAGTCGCTATGGCACATCGAGTCGGTTCGGTCGGTCCTTCAGAACCTATTGTCTCAATCCATGTTGGAAGCCCTCATCGAAAAGAAGCCTTCCAAGCATGTGAATGGCTCATCGACGAACTCAAGAAGCAGGCGCCCCTGTGGAAAAAAGAAGTCACCAGTGACGGTGAATCATGGAAAGCCGGACTTGGTTAGGAGTGAAGACAATGGATAAAGAAATCGAAGGAATCGTTGAAATCGGATCGAAAGACGTTGTAGAAAGGCGTGCTTCTGCCACAGGTGTGCTTAACTTATCCGAGGCATCTGCTCAAGCAATTCAGAACAAGACGGTCAAGAAAGGAGATGTCCTTGAAGCATCGACCATTGCTGCAATTCAAGCGGTTAAGGAAACTCCTCGTATCGTCCCTCATTGCCACCCGATTCCATTGGAGGGCTGCAAAGTTCAGTGGTCTTGGGAAGGCTTTGCGCTGCGTTGCACGGTCCATGTCTCGGCACATTACAAGACCGGAATCGAAATGGAAGCCCTTACCGGTGTGTGCGCAGGTTTACTCTGTGCACTCGACATGGTCAAATCAATTGAAAAAGACGCTGATGGGCAGTATCCGAATACTTCGATATCGGACATTGAAGTCCTTGAGAAATTCAAGGGCCAGTGAACTTACAGCGAAAGAACTTCACGTACGCATTCCATCATTTTTTGATTTTCAAAAGTTGAACGAACAGCAAATCGAACGGCGTTATCGCCAAGCGAAACACCCATGTTTTGCGCATCTCGGATAAAGACGCCCTTTTCTTTACAGGCTTCGATGAACGAATGTGAGGTGTAACTTGTATCATTAGGCAGGAACGTCAAGACAAAATTAGCGACACCGGGTAACACCTCGAATTGCTCATTGCGTAGCATTTCACTCAGTTGTTCTCTCTCTTGATGGATGATGTTGTATTGTTGTCGGTAATATTCAGGATTCTTTAGTGCAGCAACAGCGGCTAATTGTCCAGGGAGACTTACTGCCCATGGAGGAATAAATCGTCGCAAATACTTGACTTTTTGACTTACTGCATAAGCAACTCTGAGCCCTGACAATGCGTAGCATTTGCTCATACTTTTGCAAACAAGAAGATTGGGTGCCGTTTCGGTAAGCGACTCGAGGGATTGAGCATCTTCGATATAATCGATGTATGTTTCATCGACCCATATCATCTTGCATCGCGTAGGCGACGTTGAATCATCTTGTATTCGACAAACAATATCTTTCATTTCTTCACAATACACTCCGGTAGGACTGTTCGGATTAACAAAAATCACAGCGTCGTGTTGACGTGCTTGCTCAACCAAATCATCGGCGTGAAGAGCAAAGCCTTCTTCAGGATTCAACACAAAATTGGTCATGTGGCATCCGATCACATGGGTGAGGATGTGGCTGTATTCGCCGTACATTGGAGAAAGCACAAGTACATGCGAATCCTCATTGAGCAATTGTGGTAAAAAGGAAAACATCAGTGAAGACGAACCGGATGAAACGGCGACATGCTCAGAATGAACTCCACGAACCTCGGCAATCGTTTGAATGAGTTCTTCACATTGGGTAGGGGGAGATTCCTGACAACATCGCTCCAATTGTTCTCGAATGATATCAAGAGCCTCCGGACACGGCGGAAACGGACTATCAAGAACATCTGCAACAATCAATTCATCTCGAATCTTGAAATCAAAACCTGAAGTATCCCATGATTTCCCACCGTGGTAACAGACATCTTCTTCTTGTTCGTTTGCGATGTCTAAAGCGATACGTTGAGCATGCTCCTCAGCCACTTTTTGAACGTTCAAGTACATCGGGAAATAAACCGTTTCTCCATGGGTAATACCGTGTTCAGTAAACACTGTCATGCCATTTTTTTGATACAGTCCGACCACATCTTTGTGACCCATGCCAACAACATCAGTACCGCCTCTTTTCAGTATAAATTCCAAGGCGTAACGCATTAGGCGTAACGAAATATTCTTTCCTCGAAAGTCATGCGAAACCGTCAATGCTCGTACTTCGTAAGTTGATGGCAATCGTTGAGCGCATAAACTGAAAACAGTTTGTTCAAGTGTGTCGTTCGAAAAGTATCGAGCGATTCGGAAAGGTTGCTTTGAGGGCGGGTTTAGACTGATGTAACCTGCGAGCCTCCCTTCTTCGATACAAGCGATAAAATGGTGTCCTGGGTCTTCAATTTCCTGTTCCGAATTGGTTTCATATTGACCCAATTCGTCTGCATAAACTTGGTGACGAAGTGTTGAAATTTGTTTCCAAATCTTCTCAATATTTTGTTCATGAGGAATTGGATAGTCGAACAAGATATACTCAGCCATGGGATTTACATCCAGCCAACTCCTTTCAATTGTTTGCCGGAATTCCATAAATCTCCAATCGCAAAGTCATTATTGATGAGCCGTGTGGAACTGCTATGCGTGCGAAGGCTTTGCTTCTTGTCCTCCTTGTCTCAACCATGTCGATGGCTGGTTGTTTCGGTGTTGAGGATGTTGAGCCGATGATAGAAATGGAGCCAGAAACCGAACAGCGCATTTTTGTTACCGACGGCTCCGGGATGCCTGTTGATGTAGCACCACTTGAAATGGAATTCCAGTTCAGTGATGTTGGAGAAACCGGTAAAGAGCCCAGTATTGGAATCACTTCCAGTGGTTGCATGTTTTTCATTGCCATGGAAAAGCCAATGCGTTCATGCGATTACGGAGAAAGTTGGGAAAACACTGCCGACATCACACAAGCTCCATTCACCAGCGACCCTTATGGATGGGTAGACCCTGTTACTGACCGAGTATTCAATATCCACATGATGGGGCTTGCGACCACTTGGATTGGTTGGTCCGATGACGATGGCGAGACCTGGTTGGGCAATCCATACGACAGCGGCCCTATACCTCTCAATGACCACATTAAATTGGGTTCAGGGCCCTGGACGGATTCAGGCTATGGTGGGCTCGGTCAATTCAGTCCGCTATACTCAGAAGCAGTGTATTTCTGTTACAACAAGTTGGCAGGAATCTTCTGCTATACCAGCTATGATGGCGGAGCTACTTTCCCAACTGGCGGCCAGATTTACGGTCTTGCAACCACTGGTGCTGGTTTGCATGGAGCCATTACAACCGCTCCTGATGGAACGGTCTATGTAACTCCAAGAGTTGCAACGCCTGCAATAATTTTCTCCAAGGATAACGGCCTGACTTGGGATACTCGAGAGATGGGGCTGGACGCATTAACTCCAAACCCACGTAAAAATTCTGAAGTTGCAACCGACAGTGAATCCAACGCATACCATATATGGACAGGAGCCGACCAAGGAATTTACATGGCTCGAAGTACCGATTCCGGAGATACTTGGGATTCAGAAAGTATTCGAATTAGCCCAGCAGGTGTCATCTCGACGACTTTCCCTCAAACCGATGCTGGTGACCCAGGAAGAATTGCAATTACTTACCTTGGAAGTGAAAATGTATCCTTGCTCAATACGACGGACATTGACGGCAACAATTGGAATGGAAATGGCCATTATGCGCCAAGTGGAGTGCATTACCACCTTTACGTCACCTACAGTCTGAATGCGCTGGATGAGGATCCCACTTTCCACACCTACCGATTGTCCGATGACCCGGTTCAGATTGGAAGCATGTGCCTAAACAGCGGAGATTGCCGTACAGATGATGGGGGTTCGAATCGAAACTTATTGGATTTCAATGACCTGACTATCGACCTTGACGGTCGCGTCTACATCGCATTTGCAGACGGTTGCATCGATGCTTGTGCAACCGGAAATAATTCCCAACCTGAAGATTCCAGAGCAGGAAGAGGGTCTGTCTACTTCATGAGCAGCGGTCCAAGCCTCTATGTCGCTAAAGGTGATTTGGTATCGCCCTTGCCACCTGCTGCTGAATCGCTCAATGCGTCGACTCTACCTCAGATTTGTCAAGCAGAGCAATGCCGCACAGAAGACCAAGAAGTCCGAATGACGGATGAATAGCCGCTTGATGAAAGTCAACGACTAAGAACTTCTCAGTCAAGGACACACTATGTTCAGCCAGTTTAACTTGAGGAAACCTACCAAGTGGCACCTTGCCTTATCGCATGACGAATCGACCGTTCTTGAGCGAGCCATTGGAATTTTCTTCTTTGCTGGATTGACTGGATTATGCGCTCAACTTGCACTCCCAACAAACTGGACACCAGTTCCCTACACCTTCCAAACATTCTCGGTCATGGCAACAGGTGTTTACTTGCGAAGAAACGATGCATTCCTTTCGGGCGCAGTGTACCTCATTGCCGGTGCAATTGGTGCTCCGGTCTTTGCCGGTGGAACCAGTGGTTTGTTTACCGGCTCGACTCTTGTCGCATCTGGCGGATATCTACTTGCCTTCCCCGTAGCCTCGGCATTGATTGCTGAAGGCTTGGACCGTTCAAGGAAAGCAGGATTTGCAGACTTCAAAGCCCAAATTCTGTGCTGGTCTCTTGCCATGATTCCAGTGTATGTCTTTGGAACCTTGTGGCTGGCCGAAGCACTCAGCGTCGATTTGGCGCAAGCCTATGTATGGGGTGTTGAGCCGTTCCTTCTCTGGGATTTTGGCAAGATTGTTCTGCTTGCTTTCGTCACGACCAAAGTATGGTCTTACGAATCTTTTGATGAAGAAGAGCAAGAAGATGTTTCTGAAGACAAACCTGGAAACATTACCGTTTGAATTGCACCGTTTCATTCATGGATGGGGCGCGCCCGTCTCACCTCATGGGCAGCGTTGGCGACCTCTATCATCACTTCTTAGAAGCCGTAGACCAAGCGGCGATTTCCAGTGCTGAATGGCGTGGTTTGGGAGAGAAAGACAAGGCCGATGAAGCAGCAGTCGAAGCAATGCGTAGGACTTTCGATAACGTTCCTTTTGACGGCCGTGTTGCGATTGGAGAGGGTGAGCGCGATGAAGCACCTATGCTCTACATTGGAGAAGAAATTGGCAACATGGTTGGTGTTGCCGGTGCTCCTCAAATCGATATAGCGGTCGACCCATTGGAATGCACCAACAACTGCGCTTCGAATTCACCAAACTCTATTGCCGTTCTTGCTGCTGCACCACGCGGAACCTTGCTTCATGCTCCAGACTGTTACATGGACAAAATTGCTGGCGGTCCAGAACTTGTTGGACACATCAGTCTCGATGGTGGGGTTGCCTACAATCTTGAACAAACAGCGGCTGCTTTGGATAAGGCGGTCTCCGATGTGCGAGTTGTTGCTCTTGACCGTGAGCGTCATGCCGAGCTGTTCAAAGAAATCCGTGCTTCAGGAGCACAATTAGAATTGATGGGCGATGGTGATGTCTCAGGCGCAATTTGGGCGGCTCGTCCAGACGGCCCCTTCGACATCCTCATGGGAATCGGTGCCGCTCCAGAAGGCGTTATCTCGGCTACTGCGATACGTGGACTGGGCGGCGTTTTTGAAGGACGTCTTGTGTTCCGTTCCGATGAAGAAGAAGCCCGCGCAGGAAACATGGTGGGTGATGATTTAACTCGACTTTGGGAAGCGCATGATTTGTGCAAAAGTGAAAATGCAATTTTTGCCGCATCTGGAGTCTGTGATGGATACCTTCCAGGTGCAATTTTGGCTGAAAAGCATACCACGACATTTAGTGAAATCATCGACGTAGAATCTGGAACAGTTCGCAAAATTGAAACGACTCGTCAACTGTAACCGATTCCGAAGTCGTACTTCTGCATCGTAAACTATGGTTTCTCCGCATCCATTCATGAATGTTCATCTACTGCCTGTCTCATTCTCCCACTATGAACAAACAACTTGCTTTCTTCTTGTGCCTAATTGTAGTTACAATGCCTTTGTCTGGATGCTTTGGTGGCAGCGACTCGAATTCTGATGGAGGATCCACCAGTGAAAACCTAGATGATTGGCAAGTCCACCTTGCGGCCTCTGAATCTGACCTGCCCGAATGCAACGACAAAACCAACGGAAGGCTGTACTATGTTGAATCGGATGCTGGATTTCAAGTCTGTAAGTCGTCTGGA
>JASLVU010000290.1 GCA_030741225.1 Candidatus Poseidoniaceae archaeon
AGTTTGAAAGCCATTGCTTTAAAACTGTGGCCTTGAGGCAATCTCAAAGTTTCTCCTCTTGTCCACTTTTGTTGGTGATACTTAGTCAAAATTTGGAAAGGGCATCCAGGATTGTTGCAACTGAAATTTTTTTTCTCAAATGGCTCAGATCTTGCTCAAACTTTGTCAGGGGCATCTCAGTGATGAAACTAAGTGAAAAGCTCCATGCAACCATGGGTCTAAAGTGCACCATTCTCTGGTCAGAGCCATCTCAATATTGTCTCTTGTCCACTTTTGTTGGTGGGACTTAGTCAAAATTCGGACAGGGCATCCAGAATTGTTGCAACAGAAATTTTTTTTCTCAAATGGCTCAGATCTTGCTCAAACTTTGTCAGGGGCTTCTCACTGATGAAACTAGGAGAAAAGCTTCATATAACCATGGGTCTAAGGTGCTCTATTCTCTGGTCAGAGCCATCTCAAAAGCTCAATCTTGTCCACTTTTGTTGGTGGGACTTGGTCAAAATTTGGAGAAGGCATCCAGAATTGTTGCAATGGAAATTTTTTTTCTCAAATGTCTCAGATCTGGCTGGGACATGACCAGGACCTTTGTGTGAGCTCCATATGGGCAGGAGATGGGGTCCTGGGCACTTTGGTCACCAACTGGGCACAGCCCAGGAGCTTTTCTC
>JASLVU010000291.1 GCA_030741225.1 Candidatus Poseidoniaceae archaeon
CGAGACTACTACGGACAGTTGGGCGATGGTTCAACCACCCATTCCAATGGCCTCACTGCACCTTCATTCACAGCGATTGACCTCGGCTCGGGCCGAACGGCCGTTGCGGTGTCTGGTGGAAATGAACACACCTGCGCCATCCTTGACAACGGCGAAATGAAGTGCTGGGGACATGACCTCAACGGAGAGTTGGGCGATGGTGGAAGCAACACGAACACCAACGCACCTTCATCCACAGAGATTGACCTCGGCTCGGGCCGCACGGCCGTTGCGATGTCTGCTGGAACTTTCCACACCTGCGCCATCCTTGACAACGGCGACCTGAAGTGCTGGGGATCCGACTCCTATGGACAGTTGGGCGATGGTGGAAGCGCCGCCACGAACCTCAACACGCCTTCATCCACCGCGATTGACCTCGGCACGGGCCGGACGGCCGTTGCGGTGTCTGCTGGCGCGTACCACACCTGCGCCATCCTTGACAACGGCGACCTGAAGTGCTGGGGATATGACGCCCAAGGTCAGTTAGGCAATGGCGGCACAATCACCGCCGATCAAACTTCCCCCCCATCCACAGCGATTGACCTCGGAACGGGCCGAACGGCCGTTGCGGTGTCTGCTGGATGGTACCACACCTGCGCCATCCTTGACAACGGCGACATGAAG
>JASLVU010000292.1 GCA_030741225.1 Candidatus Poseidoniaceae archaeon
CCGCCGCGTCGTCGGCGTCTTCTCTGTACGGCGCGAGTTTCTTCAAACCGACGATTTGGTTCAACGACTTATCGTCCATCTGGAGAATATCGCGCGTCGTCAGACCGAACATTTTCGGCGCCAACTCGGTGTACGCGAAACGAGTCGGGACGTCGCCGATGAAATCTTCAGCGTCCAACTTGTAGTACTCGTCCATCTTGGCCTCGAGTTGTTTTCGCCATTTTTTCGCCGCGCGTTTACTAAACTTGTTCTCCTCTACGTCGTTTTCGTTGTTGTCGTCGATGTCATCGTCATCGTCGTCATCGTCGTCATCGTCGTCGTCGTCGGCACCAAGTTCCTCCTCCTCCTCGCCCTCCTCCTCGTCCGCTCCCTCTGCCGCTAACATTTCCTTCACTTCGTCCTCCAAGTCGCCGAATTCGGGCTTGGCGCCGAGCTCGCCGTCGTCTTCGTAATACTCCTCGCCGTACATCTCTCGCATGGCTCTGTCGTGCGCCTCGGGATCAAACTCCTCGGTGAGGTTGGTCACTTTGAGAGACGACGCCGAGGCTTTGCTCGACAGACCGCCGACGGCGGAGATTTGACGCATCTTATTATCTATCTCTTCGCGCTTGAGATTCTTCAATCGACGAATCTC
>JASLVU010000293.1 GCA_030741225.1 Candidatus Poseidoniaceae archaeon
AACAGTGTGAACACCGTCCAACCAATGATGATGGTTGATGTCACCAGGCATCAAGAAGAATTGCGATCCACCCGTATTTGGATAGCTTGTTTTTGCCATCGAGATTGTGCAACCAAAATGTTGCAATCCATTATCAGCCTCATCATTGACATTGTAATATGTATAATCAGGACAATCGGATTGGTTCATTGGTTGCCCATCACAGATTCCATACCACCGTGCTGCATAGCCACCAGTACCATCACCGTTCTCAAAATCTCCACCTTGAACCATGAAGTCATCAATGATTCTGTGGAAGGTTACATTGTCATAATTCCCGAGTTGCGAATGTGTTCTGAAATTGTTCGCATGGTTTGGAGCCAAAACATGATCCAATTCGATAACGATGGAATAGCAAGTAAGAGTTGTACCATCCGTGGAATGACTCACCACCAATGTCACTTCACTGGTTTCATTTGAACCAACGCCTACAACTGATCCACTTGAGGAATTACCTGAAGTCGTTTCGAATAAATCACAAGGTCCAGTTGGACCAGTAGCACTCGATGCTGTTTGGTTCTCCAAACATCCTGGTGCAAACATCA
>JASLVU010000294.1 GCA_030741225.1 Candidatus Poseidoniaceae archaeon
ACATGCCTCTTATCTATACCATATATTTTTAAAACCTTCTCTCTAACAAACGTTTATATTTTGTAACAATGTAATCTTGATGGGTTACGGAAGCCATTCAACATGACACTGAAGTTGTGAAATCATACATTGTTTTCTGCCAAATTTTATATACTAGAATGAATTGGCGCTACGCGCCAATCATTCTAGCCCCTGCGGGGGGCTCGGGTTTGGGCCTTCGGCCCAAACCCGTGATGCCCGTGACCGAACGGCGGCCGTGCGTGCACGCAAGCACATAGAATTTTTTGGCGCTACGCGCCCAAAAAGTACAATTTTAGGGCCAAAAAAAGTTGAATTTTGGCTATTGTGGGCCTTCGGCCCACCACTATGGGCCTTCGGCCCAAACAAAAAAGTTGCACATGACCTTTGAGGACATGCTGAAACCTTTGTATTTCATGACTGTAAGTTGCATATTTTGGATTTTTTACCATTTTTGGGCAAATGGTGGGCCTTCGGCCCACCTCTGTGGGCCTTCGGCCCAATCCTGCTTAAACAAAAAAGTTGCACATGACATATGAGGACATGGTAAAACTTTTTT
>JASLVU010000295.1 GCA_030741225.1 Candidatus Poseidoniaceae archaeon
GCTCACCTCGTACGTCCCGCTCGGTACATCCTCCGCCACGAGCACCCCATCCTCTCGCACGACGCAATTATATCCATCGTCCAACGATCCCTCCCGCGTCCCCGCCATCGTCGTCGTCATCCATCCTCGTCGTCCCATCGTCGTCCTCTTCACATTCATCCTCATCCTCGCGCATCCTCGCGTTCGCGTCGTCGTCGTCGTCGTCGTCACCGCTCGCGTCATCGTCGTCACCGTCGTCATCGTCGTCATCGTCCTCACACCCTTCGTCGTCGTCGTCGCGCACTGTCGTCGTCGTCGATCACATCACACGCATTCATTCATTCATTCCATCCACGTCGGATCGATCGACATCGACATCGACATCGACATCGACATCGAATGCAAATGAACACGCACGCGAGGGGTCGGTCGAGGGGCGGAGGGTTGTGGGTACGAGAAGGGGGTATTCGGAGGTGTGTGACTCATAGTATGAGTCAGGACCGGAGATTCCGAAGACTCCCGGCACGACGGACGCGACGGATGGACGACCGCGCGCGAGGGCGCGACGCGGCGCGGGAGG
>JASLVU010000296.1 GCA_030741225.1 Candidatus Poseidoniaceae archaeon
GTAGCGCTTGTTTTCGATCACATGAAAGGGCAGCAGCGGCTGTGGAGTGTACGGGTTACCATCGTCCGTTGCGGGCATGGTCTTCGCCATCACCAAAAAAACGGCTGAAGCGGCTGATGAAACTCACGTCCACCAAATCTGATGATACACGTGTTTGGTGGACGTGCCGAGCCAACGGCTTCACCGTGTTGCAGCGATTGAAGCCGTGGCGCACGGCCACCAGATCTGCCAGCAATCGTTTCTGGTGGACGTGCCGAGATTTGAACTCGGGGCCTCTACCATGCCAAGGTAGCGATCTTCCAACTGATCTACACGCCCAAATGGGTGCTTTCGCAACCTTTGCGACCGTCATGCCGATGATAAGCATTCCCAAACCAACACCTATGAAGAGGATACGTGAGGCATGGCTATGGCGGGAAAGACATCGGGACTTCTCGCTGATACGCCTGAACCCGATAAAGACCCATACATCCCTGAAGGTTCCGTCGAAGAGGTCATTCAAACGCTTTCAGGCGTCCTTGATGCAGTATTCCGCCCATGGGTTGCTGATCGTTTC
>JASLVU010000297.1 GCA_030741225.1 Candidatus Poseidoniaceae archaeon
ATCGGTGTCTATTAAATCAATAATACCGTCTCCGTCACTATCAACGTTTAACCCACCATCTAAAGGTTCTGGATCATCCTTATCACTAATACCATCACCATCGGTATCAGGATTTGCAGGATCTGTACCTAGTTCTATCTCTTGGTTTGTGGTCAGCCCATCCCCATCAGGATCACGTGGGTAGTCCAGAGCATCTTTAGTATCAGTACCGTCCTCTATCTCTACAGTATCTTCAAAGCCGTCATTGTCATCATCCGTATCGGCGTTGTCTCCAATCCCATCACCATCATAATCTGAAGTCTCATTTGGATCTAGAGGAAGATCATCATCTATATCTTTAACCCCATCGTTATCATCATCGGTATCCACCGTATCTGGGATACCATCACCATCGGTGTCAAGACCCGTGTTAGGATCTAGTGGCGCAGAATCAAACTTATCACTCACCCCATCACCATCGGTATCTGGATTCTCAGGATCTGTTCCTAGCTCAGCTTCCTCAACATCACTAAGTCCATCATTGTCCCTATCTCTTGGAATACTGTTT
>JASLVU010000298.1 GCA_030741225.1 Candidatus Poseidoniaceae archaeon
TGTGGGAACTGAGAGCCACGAACAGCCACACAATTCCGCCTGTTTCTCAACCAGTGACGTTCCAGGTATTTGGAACATCAATGAGTCATCTCCCACAACTAAGACTGTGACCAAATGAGTAACATCCCATCCCTTGCACTGAGCCCACCAAATTGCGGCACTACTGTCCTTGCCACCACTAGAGAGAACTGCTACCTTCACATACCCCCCATCCCGCCAAGGTTGATAAGACCCCGACCCGGACAGCGACCAGAGGTGGACACTTTGCAGCCAAGCGGAAGAGGATATGACCATGGCATTACTACATTCAGTCCAGATGGGAGATTGTTTCAGGTAGAATATGCTAGAGAGAGCGTTAAGAGAGGGACTACAACTGCTGGACTATAGTTCAGAGATGGCGTTGTGTTAGTTTGTGACAAGCGTATTGCAAGTCGATTAATTATTCCTGAATCTATCGAAAAAATGTTCAAGATTGACGATCATGTTGGAATTGCAACCAGCGGACTAGTAGCCGATGCCCGACAATTAGTCGCTAGAGCTCGT
>JASLVU010000299.1 GCA_030741225.1 Candidatus Poseidoniaceae archaeon
CGCATTAGATGCTGCAGAGCAATGTGGATACACCAAGCGACTTGCCAAATTGTACCCACTCGCAGGACCGGTCGTCAGTAAAAATGGAGTATATGTTCTCCAGATAGAAAACTGTCCAGCTGCTGACGCAAAAAGAGTAGGTGTTGCACTTGGCGGGGAAATACAAGTTGACATTGAGAAGCAAATAGCTGCGATCATGTCTGGAGAACAGGCTGCAAATGCAAAATTACAAGCCGCAGTTGACTCATTAGTACCAACACACGATTATCACACATACAGTACGAACTAGGACTGTAAAAGGTAGCGGGAGATGGATTTGAACCATCGATCTACGGGTTATGAGCCCGTCGGTCGAACCATGCTAACCTATCCCGCTAGCAAGCCATCGGCGACGGTCTCCGTTCTTGAACCCACCGACACAATATTTTGATGGGGAACGGCGGGTTTTTGGATAAGGACCTTCTAGGATAGAGCGATGAAGATGAATTTTCGTCTATTTGCCGTGACTGTCACCCTTCTCTGCGCCAGCCTTGCTGGGT
>JASLVU010000029.1 GCA_030741225.1 Candidatus Poseidoniaceae archaeon
GGAACAACTGCGGTTGAGACAACCAACATTTTGTCCGATCAAAATGGAAAGTTCTCTGTTGGTCAATTCCTTTACCCAGAAGACATCATTGTTGGCGATAGTACGACCTACAAGGTTTACGCGGTTGTCACTGAGATGTTTGCGTTCAATGGTAACGAATCTGCCTCATACTATTTGGGTGCAGAAGCAAACCTGACTGCAGACATTTACATGGATGGATATTTCCGCAGCGATGAACAACCGTTTTGGATTGATATGTGGTCGTATTACACCGCTGATATTCAGCGTGGAATCTTTGACAATTTCATCCCTAATGCGCCTTTCACTTTCTCTGTACGCGGCGGAATATTTGGAAATTACACCAATCCAACCAATTTTACTGGCCTTGGCGGTAACGGATATCGTGCAGGCAGCAACGGCCTTGTTTCGGTAACATTTGTTCAAGACATTGGAATTAACGGAATTTGGAAACAGATTCAATGGAACTCAACTCGAGACAATGGCGTAGGACAGATTCCTGGTGGCTATGAAGAGGTTGCTTGGGACACTCAAAATTTGGAACTCAAGCCGCTCCTAGACAGTAACGGTGATCCGATTACTTATGACTACACCAACACAAGTCTACCTGCGGGCGATTATGAGGTCACTGCAGTTGTCCAACCCGAACTTGCCTCTGAGGGCCCATTCCCTTACTTCCATGGGGATGAAACTGAGCCACAGGCAATTCGCGTCATGCACCGAATGAACATCGAAGGTCAAATGATCGTCGATGGAATTAATCCGGTGTATTGGTACAATTCATCCATCAACAATGGTGACGGAACCTTCGGAAACTGGGCAACTCTGTTCCATTCTGAAGCATTGACTGGTGCGGGGTTGAATTTCGCAGACATCTCAAAACCGAAGCCATACCCGAAGAATTGGAATGGCGATCCGTTGACCCTATACGATGAAGAAATACAATTGCGTAATTTCATTTCTACAAATTCGACGCACTGGTTTATCAATTTGGTAAACGGTGGTAACAGCGACCTACCACCTTGTGGGGCAGTTGACCGAACCGATCCTGATAGCCCTGTCCGTTGTGAACTTGTTCCTGAGATGAACACAGGCGATACATTGTTTGTGACAGGTTCAGTTACCAATCGAACCAACGACCCATGGGATGCAGACCCAATTGCTCTTCAGGTCGACATTGATGGAAACGGACAGTTCCTCGGTTCGACTGAGACTGCATACACTCAGCGACCTACGAAGGCCTGTGCTTCTTGTCCTGCAGAATTCGATTACAACTGGACATGGTTCCAGCAATACGCATCTGGCACCTATGGTATGCGAGTTGACTTCACGAACTCAGCGTATTATTTCACTGGAAACAGTTCAACTCTGGCCGCTACAGGAGCATACATCAACGTCACAGTTGTCGGAACGACCGACTTCCAAACAACTTCGGTTCCACGATTGTACAGAAACACCAGCACAACAATTCAGGCAAAACTCGTTGACAACTCGTTGCAGCCGGTACGTAATGCACCGGTGAATTACACGTGGTCTGCCGATGGCAGAACCGGTGTCAACTACACCGATGACAATGGTTTCTTTGAGATACCGTTCAATATTTCAGCAGCTGATAATCTTGGAGATTTCACATTGCAATTTGAATTCGCTGGGACTCCATTGCTCAAGGGCAATACAATGACTCAGCAAGTGTGGGTGGTTTCAAGGACTTATCTCTCAATAGATTCAACCAGTTCGAATATCCGGCAATCCGGGGACATCTGGGATTTCACTGCGCAAGTGACTGATGATAATACGACATCTGTACGTGATTCAGGCGGTTCAGCATTGGATGGTGCAGTTGCACCGAATGGTGGACTGGTCGATGTTATCTTTGAGGGTGTAGATTTCAGTGGAGTCACACATCGCCAGATAGTGGCTACTGTTCGACCATCTGCAGGAATTATCACTCTACCAGACCCTGCAGCAGACTCCTCCCATTTGTGTTATTATGATGGAAATGGTGACGGATTTGCTGACAGAGACCTCAATCAAGACGGTGTTCTTGACCGGCTTGAATCAAGTGGAACATTCAACGGCAAGACCGGTTGTCTCAAGGCAGATATTTCACCTCTCAATGCAGAAACCTTGAGAAACGACCCAGAATCCTTCCTACCGGATGGATTTGGGCCGGTGAACGTCATCCTACGATTTGAAGAAAATCTTCCAAATGAAGGATGCGCACCGCTTGATCCTGTGGCTTTGGGAATACAAGGTGCGTGGGACCCATGTCTAAGTGTGCTCGGAAACGACCATTTCAGATTGAAGATGACCAACAATGCGAACGGTTTCTCTTTCATAGGTCGTACATCTCTAACTGTAGACGATCAAATTGTATACACGAGCGAAATCAGCCCAATTACCGGTGAAGTTATTCCTAAACCAATGATTGTAACTGGACAACTGCAGGATGAACTCGGAACAAATCTAACCAACCGAAACATCCGTGTAAACTACGAAATGATAAACAGTCAATCCAGTCCTACTGCATGTAATTCTGGTATGACAGACTTGGATGGATATTTCTCTATTGAATGCCCACTTTCTGATGTTTCTGCGGGTAAGGCGAAGGTTACAGTAACCTATTCAGCCTACGACAACAACGATGCATATCGATATCAAAACGATACATATGAAACAGAATTCGATGTCTTTTCGAACTCAACATTAGCACTGCTCGAAGTCGGTCCTTTCAAGGCCAGTGTGGAGACATGGGAAGCACCAAACACTACTGAATACCCGGTTCTTTACTTGAAAGAGTCTTTCCACATCGATGCAAAACTCATGCAATCAAATGGGCAGTATGTCGGTGGAAAGTGTCTCAACATTTACATTGACCCAGAACAAAATATTCGGCCGGTTTCAACCATACGTACAAGCGATATCGACGGAACAATTGAATGGTTTAGTGGCGATAGAACACAGAATCCGAAAGGTGATGGTATTGAAACTACAGGTGGTAAATTGGAAGGTTTCCGAACACTCCGAATTGCCTTTGAGCCAGATGTGAATGTCCCTGGTGGTTGCGATAAGGATTCATCCAATGTTTTGAACGGCTCATTTGTCGACCAAGTTGTTTTGGTTCGCTCTCGAATAGATTTGCAAGTTATTCAGACATGGAGCCATTCAGGCGACAATGGATTGGATAACGATGATCCAGTCTTTGGTTCAGTCGCTCTCCAACGAGACCGCCTTGATTTGAAGGTTGAGAACGAAGAAGTTTGGTTTATCCGTGAATATTGGTCAGACGAACTCAATGAGTGGGTCCGGGAAGGTACAAACAAATCCCGTACCAATGAGCAGGGTGTCGCCGACTTTGAATGGGCCTTTGCAGGACAGACCTGTGACGGAGTACCTTGTTCGGGACAATGGAGAATTATTGCCTACTACCCCGGTTCAACATACTTTGAAGAGTCTCAAACCAACGTAACACACGAGATCATATGGATGGAAGCTCGCTCCATCAATGCGGATGTAGGTTTCTTTACGCCAGCGAAGACGATGTCGTTTATCTTGATTGCAATGTCGTTGCTTATTGCTGGAGCCATTTACTATCAGCGGGCACAAGCCCGCCGCCAAGTTCAGGCACTGAGAGGCATATTGACCGACACCATGATGCAACTTGAAGCCAGTAACGAGTTTATTGCTGCAATTTTCGATTGTTACAAGAATCTTGTCAAGCACTTCAAGCGTTATGGATTCATGAAGAAGGTTTACGAAACAACACGTGAATTCGAAACAGCGGTCCGTTCTGCTTTCAACATGGTGCCAACTGAACAACTTGATGACTTCCTTTCAGTGTTTGAAGAAGCTCGTTATTCCGATCACACAATCGATGCAAGTCACCGAGACCGAGCAATGCGAACATTGGACGCAATCACTCGTTCATTGACCGTATCGCTGGGCGAAGGCGGAATGGTTGAACGCAAAGAGCTGGTAAACCTCTATGATAAGCAAACCAAGGCCGGAGAGTTCGTTGCTGCTGACGGAACTGTTCGACAGGCAGGAATCATTGAGGGAGAAGGCTCCGACTTCAAGATTTGAGTAGAATTCCATTGTAATCGCCTTAACCTTCAAGGGGCAGGTGCTCTGTGGTCACACCATGGAAGACTGGAAGCAACTCATCGACCAAGCAATGCAGACGGAAACAAGCGATACGATTGAAGCGCATGCAACTTACGGTAAAGCCGTACGAGCTGCACTTGCGCAATCTCAAATGTTGCTTGGTGACCTTGAGGCGGCTCAAATCATTGAATCGATTTATGGGGCTTTGGTTGCTTACTCTCAACAAGTCATGCTTCGTATGAAAGCCGAAGACCCTGAAATCGGAGGAGTAGACCACGCCTTCCGTGCTGGGCAAGCCTATGGAGTCTCCTGCGTACTCAATCACCTCATCGATCAACTGACAGATGTTGCCGGCATCACCGCTCTGGGTGCTCTTGACGACTTTTCAGACACCCTTCATGAAGAAATCATCATCCAAGGGCGTGCTGCTGGACTCACAGTTGAATTACTCGATGCGAAAGGTGAGATTCTCTACGAGTGAGTTTTCCGTTGGTGTTTGGCGGTTCATTCAACAAATCAACGGAACTCTGTTTTCGCCGCACTGCGACGCGAAGGAGTCGAAGACCGCGTCGGTGCATTGATAATGGGATGGCCGGTCGGCGAATTGCTTCAAAGCATCGAGGGAGTCAAATGAGCAATCCTACACGTAAGACAAACGCACAACTGGTTGATGTCATCAACCAGTTGAAAGCCCAGTCTCGCGACACCGGAGCCGCTGTTTGGCGAGATGTGGCCATGCGCCTCTCTAAGAGCCGCAAAAACTGGGCGCAGCCGAACTTGAGCCGTGTGAGCCGCTACGCCCCCGAGGGTGCTACAATCCTCGTTCCTGGCAAGCTGCTCGGCTCAGGGGAATTGTCTGCCAACCACACCATCGCCGCCTACAGTGTTAGCAACGGTGCACGTGAGAAAATAGAAGCCGCTGGCGGTCGAGTTATGACCTTCAGCGAGCTGATGAACGAAAACCCATCAGGCACGGGGGTTGTTATTCTTGGATGAAACAACCTATGTCTTTGACGCTAACGGACTTGTCCTTGGACGTCTCGCTTCTGCTACAGCAGATATTCTGCTCAAGGCAGCCCGTGAAGACCGAGATGACAAAGTGATCATCATCAACGCAGAACATGCAATCGTTACTGGACGACCTCGCTCAGTACTCGACAATTATCATGCCAAGTACAAGTTGAACCATGCCCGTAAGGGGCCGTTCTTCCCGCGTATGCCGGACATGATACTGAAGCGTGCAGTTCGCGGCATGTTGCCTTACCAAAAGAAGAGCAGCGGTCGTCGTGCATTGCGCAACCTGCGTGTTGAGATCGGATGTCCGAACCACCTCGCTGGCGAACTGCCAGAAGGACATGAAAATGGAGACGACAGTAAGTTTCGAAAAGACCTTCCAGAGCGATTCATCACTCTTGGAGAAATCAGCGCTGATCTCGGCGCACCATCCCACCGTTGGAACGGAGGTGAGCAATGATGGCTCGTAAAAAGAAAAAGTCAGTAGAATCCTCTGGTAAGCGCAAAACAGCAATTGCTCGTGCCTCTGTTAAAGCAGGTAAAGGCCGAGTGCGTGTTAACAGCGAACCAATTGAAATTTTGCAACCTTCTCTTGCCCGACGAAAGTCAATGGAACCTCTTGTTATTGCTGACGCAATGAATCGACTTAGCAAGGTTGACATCAATATCACTACCCTTGGTGGCGGCATTATGGGTCAAACCGATGCTATTCGAACCGCTATTGCCCGTGGACTTGTCCACTACAACGGTGGTGCGGAAGGTATTGACGAAGAACTTCGTGACGAATATCTACGATTTGATCGAAGCCTTTTGGTCAATGACCCACGTCGCAAGGAACCAAAGCACCAACTTGGACGCGGTGCTCGACGCAAGAAGCAAAAGTCCTATCGATGAGGTGAGAATATGATTATACCAGTACGTTGTTTTAGTTGTGGTGCCGTTATCGCTCATAAATGGGAAGAATTCAATGAATTAACTTCAGCCGGTGTTGAAATGGGTGAGGCCCTTGACAAAATCGGTTTGAAGCGTTACTGTTGCCGACGCATGTATGTTGGCCACATTGATTTGATTTACGAGACTGCTCCTTTCAGCACCTCCATTCAATGAACATTCCATTCTGGGCCCGTGGGTTAGCTTGGCCTATACTTGGCGGCTGGGGGCCGTCAGACCCCAGTTCAAATCTGGGCGGGCCCACTTTATCCATCAATAGAATTCATTCAATGACCTGAAACCTTTGGTTTGATATGGGGCTTCGGTGAGAGGTGCTCATGCGAACCAGCCGTGCTCTGCTCCTCGTGACCATTCTCTTGTTGATGCCCCTGTCGAATTTATCTCAGAACAGTCTTGCAGTTGACTCGTCGATTCAAGTAAACACGACTTGGTCTGGTAATATAGTCTTGACAGGAAATGTAACCGTTTCCAACGGCTCCACACTCACCCTTTCCCCGGGCACCACAGTTGATGGGGGCGATGGATATTGGATTCGAGTCGATGGTACATTGGTTGCGAATTCTGCCGATTTTTTCTCCTCTCAAACACCATTGACCGCAGGCTCTCATGGCGCTGGATTATGGACCGGAATTTATGTTGCCAGCAAAGGACATGCCGTACTTGACCAGGTTACCATCAACAATGCAAAAACAGCAGTGAAGGTTGACGGGCACCTCACTGCATCAAAATTGGTTCTTGAAGACGCTTATATCGGCATAAACAATCTTGGAAATTCGGATATAACCACTCTTACCGCCGAACACATTGACTATGAAGTTGTTCGCAATTCCGGCTCGTTTAATCTCTCTACAGGTACTTTTTCCGACGTCGCAGGAGGGGTTTGGTCAACTGGAACAGCATCGATGAACACAGTTACGATTTCTCAAGCGGGTACAGGATTGCGCTCTTCGAGTGGCTCACTTCAAGCATCAGGAATTGATTTTTACAACACATCTGTTGCCATTGCCAGTCAGCAGGGGGCAACAACAAATATTCAGGATTGCACGGGAAACAACATCTCTCTTTTTGTCGACGCTGCTGACAGTGACGACCTCACGATTTCGAACGCTCAAGTATCTGGTAAACGCCTTCTGCTTGCTAACGGAGCGTCCATGTTTTCGATGTCGGATGTAATTTTCACTGGAGACCAATCAGAAATCTTACCCGTCGTAGATCAAAGGTGCAACGGTACTTGCAGTTGGGCAAATTTGGACATTTCCAATACCAATTTCGGACTTTCCTTATCCGGTAGTGGCAATCATTCCCTTTCGAGCCTTAATGTCACTTCAAGTGAGCGGGGCATAGAAGGCACTGGCGACGGTATATTGACGGTGAATTGGGCCAACATTTCAGCAGGAATCAAAGGTTTGGAGTTAAGGGACCCAGACAGCAATTTAGCGAATGTGTTCATCGATATGACTTCTTCAGATTCGACCGCTATTGATTTGCTCGACGGAGAACACATTTGGTCCGACATAGCAGTAACCAAAGCATACTCTGCTTTCGATACAACTTCAATTGGTCTTGCTGCATGGTATTCGGTTGTTTCAACGAATACGTTTTCTGCGTTACACTACGGTAATGGAATCGTAGCAAATCATGCTTCTTTAAGCGCCCTTGAGGTTTCAATCAAAGATGGAAAAGGAAAAGGGATTATGCTCGATCAAAGCACTCTCGTTTCAGACACTTTAGCAACTCGAGCCTATCCCGATGCAGTGATCTTGAATGGAGAATCGCATTTGCAGGTTTCAGATTGGACTGCCGAAACGCATACCTCCCCACTTGAAATTGCAACCCTTTCCTCTGCCACGATTCGGGACTTTCAAACTATGAATACTCCTACATCATCATCGGATGCGTTAGGCGATGGAACCCTTACTTATGGAGGCAGTACAACTGCTACAATTTCAGTTTCAAACGTTCGATATTTGGAAGAGACTCCGGTTACATTTACAGATTTGGCAGGAAATCCTGTACAAGCTACAATCTTGGTTCATGGTTTTGAATTGATGAGCAATTCGAACGGTGCTGCTACAATTCCACTTACCAGTTCAGGTTCAACTGTTGATGTAACACTCTCTGGTGCCGGAATTCGTGTCACACTGTACGGTTCTCAAATGGGTCAGTCGGTTCAAGTTCCAGTGATTCCTCAAGGTGATTGGACCATAGACAGTGGTCAGTTTGTCTATCTAGGAGAACGGCCTGATGGCACTCCGCATGTTCTTACTGGCAATCTCACTCTCCGTACCGGAGCAGGATTAGAATTGGCAAACACAGTTCTTGAGTTGCCAACAGACGGTATTGTGAGTCTCGAAGGCACAGCAAGCCTAGCAGGAAGCGATGCTTCGATAAGGGCTCACGCTCTTTCTGTTGGGATTGATTCGACCCTTTCCCAGTCCAGTGGTACAGGCGACTTCGTCGTGCAATCGAATGTTACGTGGGTTTGTCAATCAATGCGGAATTCGAACAACCTTGTGATTGAAGGCTCCTTACTGATTCAGCCGAATTGTCAAGTTGAAATTCTTGATGGCGGAGTTTCTGGAGCAGTTACTGTTCTTACAGGTGGCGAATTGACTTTACTTTCTTCTCTGGAAATATCTGTTTTGGATAAGGGTCAGCCGGTGGCAGGCGCTACAGTTTCTATCGATGGTGCAGTGACAATGACCGACACCAACGGCAAGGTTGCAACCAATGCGATAGCACGACAAGTTGATGATTCATCAGACATATCTGGGAATGGGAAAACCATCTCTCTACAAATTGGTTCTTTCTATGATTTCATCACTTGGGACACCCTTTCTTCCTTTGATTACACGTTCATGGCCTCAACAATAACACCTGGAAGCCTATCAAGTTGGATGGTTTTAGAGGCTCAATGGAGTCCTTATTTCTTGGACGGCGATCTTACTGTTGAATCCTCAGGGACACTAACCATTGATGATGGCGTATCTTTACGAATATCTGATGGGAGTAAAATCACGGTTGATGGGCGTATTGATAGTGGTGCAGCAACCCTTTCATCGACCGGACTTGGCTCTCGATGGGGCGGATTGGTGTTGACTGGACCAGATGCCTCGGTTGATTTGTCGAATACGAATTTCGTGGAAGCATCCCCGGCTCTCGTTGCTCAAAATCAAGGCCTCTTCGTCGCCGATGGAGTCACTATGGCTCGTTCATCAGGCTCAGACCCATTGATTCAAATCAATTCGAACAGCGATGCCACGATTGTTCTCAAGAATTCACATTTGTACGATTCTGGCGACGGATGCATCAAAGCATTCCCCTCATCAACGAAGTTGAGTATTGACAATGTTGAGATGGAATCGTGCAATGGAATTGGAATATGGGCGCGTCAAGTCGAAGTTGAAATTAACGACATCACAATAGGTGAAAATATTTCCACAGGGTTCGACTTTACTTCAGTTACTGGTTCTCTTGCTGGTGTTGAGGCGATGAATTTTAATGGACAAGGCCACATATTGTCGCTGGAATCAATCAACGGCGATTTTACGGTATCCTCTTTCAATGGTACCGTTGGCTCTGCTGCAGGAATTGCGGTAATGAACAGCAGAAATGTGCAAATGAATACGATTGAGATTACCGGCTCACCCGGTATCGATATCGACAATTCTGCTGGAGAGATTGAGGGTGTAATTCTCAATGGCCAAGGTTCTGGAACAGCGTTTATTTGCCATCATGGCCGCTCATCAGATTCGTTGTATCTCATTGATGTAATAGCGTTCTCTTATTCGGTGGGAATTGACCTGCATGACGATGGCGACGGCACCTCCATCGCCCCCATCATTGTTCGAAACCCGGACATTATTACCTCAACAGTTCTCTCCTCAGAGAATTATCCTGCCCGAATTGAAGGAGGAGTCTTTTACGGCATGGTCAGCGCTTCAGGGCCGATTTCAGTTGATCTTGTTGATACAACCTCTGATAATTCAGCGATGTACGATGGAGCAGAATTGCGAACATGGGAGACTTACACTTTGTCTGCAAGTCTTGATGGAACCCCACACAATGTCAACTTCACCGTTACCACAGTAGGCCTAAATCCAACCTCTACATTCGTTGTTTCTGGAAATTCAGTTCTTATCGAGGTGCCAATTTCCATTGTTGGAAACCAATCCTCGTCTCTGCTCACCAATTTCACCGTCGAGACTCAAGCAACAGGGTTACCGAACACCTTGGAAACCATTTCTTACTCATCATCGATGTCGAGAAACATCGTTGTGGTTCTAACTGCGAATGCTCCACCAACCGTAGAAATTGTCAAACCATATTCGGGTGAACGGGTTATGGAATCTTATCCGCTTCTTGCCGTTGCAAATTACTCAGACGACCTCGATTCGGTTCAAGAATTGTCACTGGCATGGGTCATTACCGATGCGACTGGGGTTGAAGTTATGCGTGGGCCTAGTGAGGCTCAGTACAACATTACTGACCTGCAATATGGTTTGTATGTTCTTGAGGTCATCGTTACTGATACATTGGGAGCAACTTCTTCGGATGCCGTTGATTTTGAGGTTACAGAGCTTGATAGCGATGGCGACTGGACTTCAACATGCATCTTTACCCAAACAACCGGGGTTTGGTTCGACCAAGAAAACGGTTATCCATGCGGGCCGGACAGTGAAGATTCGGATGATGACAATGACGGCCATCCTGACACAAGGGATGCATGGCCAGTAGACCCCTGTGCATGGCTTGACACTGACGGTGACGGCTACCCAGATTCAGTGAATTGCCCAGCAGGGCAAGAAACATATCTTGTTGCCGACCTCGATGACGATGGTAATGGTGTACTTGACAGTAAAGAAACAGAATCTTCCACCGAGTCGGGAGACTTTTCCACAGGAACCCTGCTTCTTCTTGTGCTCATCATTGGAGGTATTGTCTTGTTCCTCATGCGTACTGGCAAAGGTGGCGGCAAAAACTGGGACGAATCCATTTCAATCGATGAACGACACCTTTGAGGGATGGTTGTGGCCCAAGGAATGATGATGTCAGCAAACAACGCGGCTTTGATAGCCGTGTGCGTTCTTGGCGCAATTGTTGCCTGGGATGCATATTGGCTGACACGTCAACGACAGGACATACCGATTCTTGGTGAATTACAAAACGGAGGATTTGCTTGGACGAGTGAAGGGCCTCAGGAAGTCATCCGACAATGGGGTAATCTTGCATCGATGGCAGCGATGATGGCCTTACCATGGGCCCTTATTGGCGCATCAGATACGAGTTATTGGTACGCTATAATCTGGGATCTTTTGTTGTCACTTCATTTGATTTCACTTCTTATTCCGAAGAGATTCGCTGTTACTCGAACTCATTTGTTTGCTGACGGACAGCGATACGATTGGAAAAGGCTTCGACTCCAACGTCGTCAACCTGCACGCCGCATTATGCTTCTTCGAAAAGGGTGGGGAATTTTTGGTCCGTTGCCACTGGGGGGGTCTCAAAATGACCTTACTGTGGCCCGTTCAAGAATTGAAAAAGCCCTCAGTGTAAGTGCTGATTGGGATATTTCTGCAACCAAGAAAAGCGAGGAAGAGTAGCGCTATACTCAATAATTGGCTTTACATGGGCGATGTATGGAATGGACGCGCAGCGATGAAGATTTGTTCGTACGGATTGATCCGAATGAAGAAATACACACATCTTTGCAGGCTTTGGCTGATGAAGTTGGCTTTGATGCAGCCGCCATCACCAGTGGGATTGGACGTACGCGTGAGAATATATACGGATACATGGACGAAGAGGGTGTTTACCAAAGGCGTTCTTTATCCAATCCTTCTGAACTGGTGAGTTTGTCAGGGAATATTGCTCGAACCGAGGATGGTAAGGCGTTTACACATATTCACTGCTGTTGGTCTGACGACGATAACAATGTGCATGCTGGGCATATGTTTCAGTCAAAGGTCCATGTTGTTGCTGAAATACATATCCGTGTTCTCTCAAAAGCTATCATGACACGATGTCCTTTGGCCGATTTAGAATTGCTCGGTCTGCAATTTTCGTGACGTTCATATCATGTGGCTTAGGTGAACAACCATGGCCGAGTCTGAACGTATTCGCCGACTGGCCGAAAAGATTGATTATCATCGCGAATTGTACTACAATCACGCATCTCCCGAAATAAGCGATGCAGATTTTGATAGTCTTTGGGATGAGCTGAAACGCCTCGATCCAGACAATCCAGTCTTACACCAGGTTGGTCCTGAACCCCTTCCTGGTACGGTTAAAGTTGAACATCTTTTTCCTATGCGTTCTTTAGATAAAGGCACGACTGCCGATGATATCCTTCATTTTGTCAATCAATCGACATCTGGTGGTAAGCGCTATCTCGCTCAACCTAAACTCGATGGTTCGGCTTTGTCTCTAGAATATGTAGCTGGTAATCTTCATCGGGCAGCGACACGAGGCAGTGGGGAGCGTGGAGAAGATGTCACTTTGAATGCCAAAATGGTTGCAAATATACCTCTGCGATTGAACGCTGCTATCGATTGCCATGTACGAGGCGAAGTCGTCATGCCGCTGGAAGTTTTTGAAAAGAAATACAAAGATGTCTCGCCGAATCCTCGAAATCTCTGTTCAGGCGCACTGCGTCAAAAACATGGTGACGGTAAAGCCGAAGCGTCGGATTTGGTTTTTTGTGCATACGATGTCCAATTCCCCCACTCTCGCCCGAACATGAATTACGACAGCGAACTTCTTGATTATTTGAAGAACACCATCGGGATTGATCCTGCGCCATGGCAGGTGTTTGAATCTGAGGACCTTCATTTAGAGATGGTCGAATACACGAAAATGTGGAGTGAAAGAAGAGCAGGGTACAAATTTGAAATCGACGGCATCGTCTTCAAACTTGACGACTTAAGCCAGCGAGAACGTCTCGGCTCAACCGCTCATCACCCACGATGGGCTCTTGCTTGGAAGTTCCCTCCAGAAGAGGCAAAATCCGTTTTGATGGAGGTGAACTGGCAAACCGGACGAACAGGTGCTGTAACGCCGGTTGCTCGAATTGCTCCTCAGACTGTAGGAGGCGTTACTGTGGAACATACAACATT
>JASLVU010000002.1 GCA_030741225.1 Candidatus Poseidoniaceae archaeon
CGCTGTGTTCTTCTTGGCGTAACTGGAAGTGGCAAAACCTTCGCTATGGCCCATGTCATACAGAAACTGAACATACCAACACTCATTATGAGCCACAACAAAACTTTGGCGCGGCAACTCTACCAAGAGATGGCAGGGTATTTCCCCGAGAATGCAGTGGATTACTTTGTATCACACTATGACTATTATCAACCCGAAGCATATCTTGCAAAAAAAGACCTCTACATAGACAAAGAACTTTCGATTAACGAAAGGATTGAACAAGAGCGTTTTGCTGCAGTTGCTTCCCTCGTCACGCGTCCTGATTGCGTCATTGTATCTTCGGTGTCGTGCATCTACGGATTAAATCCTCCAGAGACATTTCTTGAATACCATGTTCGCGTCCATGTAGGCCAAAATATCGAAACCAGTGATTTACTGAAAGAACTTGTCGTGCTCCAGTATAAGCGAACAACTCTGGACCTTTCGAGAGGCGAATGCAGATTGCGCGGCGAAGTTCTCGATGTATGGATGCCAAGCAGAGACGATCCCCTTAGGATACAATTTGATTTCGATGGTGTCACCAAAATCCAAGTTTGTGATCCGGTTACTTGGGAAGTGCTTGACACCCTAGATGAAGCATGGATTCATCCAAAGGAATTCTTCATGACCAGCCCTGAACGATACGAAGCCGCTTTACAGTCGATTGAGGATGAGCTTGATGACAGGATTGCCCACTATTCAAGTCTCGGACAAGAACTTGAACGGCATCGAATTGAACAACGTACTCGCTACGACCTCGAAATGATTCGAGAGATTGGGCACTGCCAATCTATGGAAAACTATTCACTTCATTTCGACGGAAGAGAGAGAGGTCAGCGGCCATATTGTCTCTTGGATTTCTTTGCTGCATGCGCTAAGCAATTTCACGGTAATCCAGATAAATTTCTCGTCATTATGGATGAGTCCCACGTAACTCTTCCTCAAGTTGGAGGCATGTATTACGGAGATAGATCACGAAAAGAAAGTCTCATCGAACATGGTTTCCGATTACCTACTGCTGCAGACAATCGACCGCTCAAAATACCTGAGTTCCAGAAATTGGTTCCTCAAATGGTGTATGTTTCTGCAACACCTGGAGAGCGTGAACTTCGTCACCTTTGTGAAATAACAAATCAACCACTCCCAAACGGCCTCCTTCATGCGAAATCCGGAGGCGGTGCTGGACACGCAGACCGTGACAAAAAGCACCCTGAGAGTGAAAGTTTGTACCAGATGGTTCGGAACATCAAGGGCATCGCTAAGATGGAAATTCGTCCAACCGGATTACTTGACCCCGAAATCGAAGTTCGGCCCACCAGTGGACAAGTTGCAGACCTTCTCTCAGAAATAAACATTCGAACACAACGAGGTGAGCGAACGCTTGTAACTGTATTGACCATCAAATTCGCAGAAGAAGTATCGCAATATCTCAATGAAATGGGAGTCAAGGCGCATTACCTTCATTCAGAAATTGACACGATAGAACGGACTGAAATCATCAATGCTTTGAGAATAGGCCACATCGATGTCATCGTCGGAATTAACCTGTTAAGAGAAGGCCTAGACATACCCGAAGTGAGTCTTGTTGCTATCTTTGATGCCGATCGTCAAGGGTTCCTACGTAACGAAAGAAGCCTCCTTCAAACCATTGGTCGGGCTGCAAGAAATGTCAATGGGCATGTTTTGCTTTATGCTGATGGAATGTCGGCTGCAATGAAAGCCTCAATTCAGCAAACCATTGAACGTCGAGAACGGCAACAGGCTTCAAATGAAAAGCATGGCGTAATTCCCAAAACCATTGAAAAAGCTCTTCCGAAGATGAATTCGGACATTGAAGATCTGATTGCAGGAACTTCAACCTCAAAAGACGGCACTCGCCGACTGATTGCCAAAAAAGGAGGGAGGCGAGAAGGGGATTGGGCTCAAAATCTCAACATTGGCGCTGGTGCATGGAGCATTGGGTCTGGACAGGATGGTTCAAGTGGATTTTTGTCTAAAAAATCAATTGGAAATTTAAAAACGCAATTGACATATGATGAGCCCGATGATGTGTTGAGTGACCTCGAGCCTTCTCAGATTCAAGATTTGTTGAATGAACTTCGTTCTGCAATGAAAGAGGCTGCCCAAAATCTCGACTTTGAAGAAGCTGCACGCTTGCGTGACAGAGTGTTTGAACTGGAACAACGACTGTGAAAAACACACTTTGTGGGTGTGAAGAATATTCAAGCAAGTTCTTGAAGGACGATTCAATGGATGGTTTATGGCGATACAACCTGAAGACTTTGATGTCCCGGTGGTCGATTATGCATTCAATGAATCCGTAACACCTCGTGGTTTACTGGACCAAATGGCCAATGCAGGAGGATTTACCGCAACAAAACTCGCAGTTGCTCGAGATATTTTACTCGACATGAAAAGTCAACTCGATGTCGTCAATGGCGACAGCAGCAAAGTATGCAATTGGCTCTCATTCCCTGCATGCTTGTGCGCAACCGGAACCCGTGGTTTCTTCGTGGAGTCACTCAAGCGGAAAATGTTCAATGTGGTTTCGACAACCTGCGGCATGCTTGACCACGACATTGCCCGGTCGCACAAGCACTACTATCACGGAGCGTTTGAACTGGATGACAGAGAACTTGGAGAACATTCCTTAATGCGTTTAGGTAACGTCATCGTTCCAAACTCTTCTTATGGAGAAATCATCGAAGAAGTATTGACTCCCGTTCTTGAGCAAATGTACCAAGATAGGCTCAAAGAAACCGGTAAAACTGGAGCGGATGCATGGCTAGGATTTGGTTCGATACATCTCGTATGGGAACTCGGAAAACGCATTGGAACGCCAGATTCTTTGATTTACTGGGCTTACAAACACAAAATTCCAGTCGTCATCCCAGGAATTACTGACGGTTCAATTGGTGCCCAATTGTTTATGCTGCGTCAAAAGCACCGTGATTTTCACATCGATACCCTCGCTGACGAACAGGTGATGAGCGACTTGACATGGGATGTCGATGTTTCGAATGCACTCATGGTCGGTGGTGGAATCTCAAAGCACCATGTTATTTGGTGGAATCAATACAGAGGCGGACTGGATGCTGCAGTTTACATCACTACCGCACCTGAACACGACGGCAGTCTTTCTGGTGCACGGCTTCGTGAAGCGATTTCATGGGGAAAAATGCGCCCAGAGGCCCCGAACGTTTGTGTTGAAGGTGATGCAAGCGTCTTGCTGCCCCTGTTAGGTGCAGATTTGTTCTCAAGGAGTGATGAATAATGAGCGTAAAACCACTCGCATTTTTTCTCGCTTCTTTGGTTGTCTTGATGCCGCTTGCAGGATGTTTTGGAACCGAGTCTGACGATACAAACCTTGAGGAAATAAACGGTGTTTTTGATTTTGAAAAGGAACCAACTACATGGTATCATTATCCTGGCGGCGCTAATGCTGAGAACAATACTTCTGGACTAACCGGTAACAATATCCCCTATTACAGCAAAGGCACCTACTACAGCACTGGTTTCTCAACCTTCGAGCCAACGATGGGGATCACTTCAACTGACAATATTTACTTCACAAGTTACGGTAACGGCCCCGCAGGCTCAACTGCCATTGTGCAGTGCAGCAACATGATTGAAATGAAGAGTTTAGACGATTTCACTTGTCAAAATGTTTACGGACCTGTGCTCCCAGTTGCAAATTCAAACGATCCTTATGTTTATGTCGACCCGTGGACCGACCGAATCATGAAATTTGACATGCATGCCTTGTTGGGAATGACGGTCGAATGGAGCGATGATGAAGGCGATTCTTGGTTTGGACCATCCGTAGCTACATCTTATTCGGTTCAAGACCATCAAACAATTGCTTCTTCACCCTATGGCGGCATTTTGCATGAGACTCTGTGGGTGTTTTGTATCAATGGAAACTATCCTTCACCGTTGTGCTCTCAAAGCCAAGATGGGGGCCTTACTTGGGGGCCAGAATTGCCCGGTGCTCCAGTTGACTGTCAAAGCGGTGGTTTATCTGCACACATTATCGGGGCTGAAAACGGTAATTTCTATCGTGGGCAAAAAGGCTGTGATGGTCAAGGATATTCAATGTACAAGACTGAAGACGGAGCAATAACATGGACTGAACACGTTCTTCCTACGGAAGATTCCGGCACTGCTGATACATGGAATGCCGAAGAGGCACAAGTAGATACAGACAGTGAAAGCAATGTATACGCCATGTGGATGGGTATTGATAACATGCCTTACTTCTCGTATTCAGTTGATGATGCCAACACGTGGTCAGACGCAATTATGATTGGACCAAGTCATTTGGATGGCACCGGGTTTCCAGTCGTTATCGCTGGAGACCCCGGACGAGTCGCTTTCGGGTACATCGGTACTGAAGGTGACGGAGTTTGGCACGGCTATATCTCTGTAATCACCGATGCATTCAACGAAAATCCACTTATTACGACTGTTCAATTGAACAATCCTGACGATCCTCTTGATAATGCAAGCCCTACTTGTGGCTACGAGCGATGTGGCGGCTTTGGAGATTTTATTGACATGCAGATTGATGCATTTGGCCGCCCTTGGCTCTCTCTCTCACACAATCCCAACGGCGACACTGGAATTATGGGTACATTCACGCACGGTCCAACACTTGTTGGGAATCTAACCGCATTATCTGTTCTGCCCGAAGGTGGAGTCCAAACTTTGTGAGAGTTTATTCCTTGAGATAACCTGCTAAAGTATGCATTAAAGCCGTACGTATTGGAACCAAAGGACGCCAGCCGTCTCCATCGATGCTGTGCAGCACATCATGTATTGGCGATAAATCAGGTCGTTGGCGGGAATTGTCTTCAACGCCCATAGGAAGATTCGGATTTACGACCAATGTCTTCACTTCAAAGTTCGGCGAAGGAGAGGCAGTGAGATGTTCAATAGAGAAATCACCGGTTTGGCCAGCTTTCGTACGCTGATACAACAGCACGAGTTCTTCAATTGATTGTTCTTGACCCCAAGCCCGACGACCAGACATTTTTACTCTGGCAGGGAAAGGCAGTTCGCTCAAGAGAATTCGAACAAGAGCATCGGCCACATCAATATCACTCACCCACCAATGTTGTTGATCGTCAACCATACACGGTTGTTCGTCCATTTGTAGTGTATTCATCCATGTCGAAATAGTTTGATTCTGCCATGTGCGGTCAAAGGAACGCGGTAACATATCATATACTTCCACAATGGAATCCATTGAATGTGCATCGAACTCTGGTACCAATCCGCCAGGAACAACTAGAATTATTTCCAATTCGTCAATATCAAAACCTGATTGTTCATCCGAAGTATCCCCAAACGGCCCCAAACCGATGAGCATTAATCGATGGCCAGGGCATAACGGTATGTCATTGGAACTGTAAAACTCGCATTCACTGTATTCGAGCTCTGTAGAATGCTGTTGAAGGAGAATTGAATGTATGTCATCCGGAACGATAACATTGACACGTGAACGAAGGAATCGTTCAACGATAGCGACACCAAGTGAAGAGTCGGAACCTCTCAAATGGACCGTTGGAGCCTTACGCATAAATTCCCTAAATGCGGGTTCTACATCAAGATATTCATCCAGAGCGGCACTTCGAAGAACCTCATCTCGTCTAAAAATCAAATTTTCAATTGGATTATTTACAAAATGGGTGTTTTCGGGAGATTGACAATTCGTCAGAATTAAGCAAAATTAGATCCGAATTGTCCCGTTTATATTTTGCGAATAACATCAATATCGTATTGAAAAACCCTTTTGACAAAGTTAGCACGATTAAAATTCTATAGATAAAGGGACAAAAAATGTCGTCGGCTAAATTTAATTCATATTAGTAAAATAAATTATACGACATTATTAAAATTGAAAAAAAATGGGTTTTCCAATTGGAATGGCGTTAAATTATACGACAAATGCAATTGGATTTTGCATATATTTATCCAAAGAGTATAAGACCTTTCAAGTGAAGCAGGGGGTAAGCCGGGACAAACTGGCAAAGGAGATGGGAAAAATGCCGAATGACAAATATGACATCCAGGAGCTACTCCAAAGAGATGTTTATGTAAACGATAAGAAAGTAGGAAAGATAGTTGGTGAGCGTCACCATCCGAACGAAGCGCGTGTGCGATCTATGCGATTGCAGGTGGAGTCGGATGTTGCTGATGAATTCATGCGGAAGCCCGCAGAACTCGCACCACTGCCAAAAGAACTGGTTCACAGTATACGAAACGATGGAACAGTTAAACTTTCGAAATCTATGAGAGAATTGCAACGCAGATGGAGAAACACCGTTCGTATTGACGAGAAATTATACGCACCAGATGAAATGCTTGATCGAGCTGTATTGGATAACCAAGGAGATGAAATTGGAGTTATTACTGATTTGTTCAAAGTGAAGCGAACCTACAAAGGCGTTATTGTTCAAGTCCGGATTGGAATACAAAAGCAGTATGGGGTGGATGCTCAAATCCGAATCCCAATAAATGCCTTTTCGAGAACCCGAGAACGACTTGATGAAGTTGTACTTTCGCGAACCTTCGACAAAGTGCTTTCACTTCCATCGTATGTCTCAATCAATGAGATGGGCGAAGAAGAGTAAATCGAGTTAGAAACAATTTGACACCAGCCGTCACTCTTATGACGGGGAGGCAAGTCGGCCGAACTACAGTTGCGCGGGTAGCTTAGTCGGCTGGAGCACCCGGCTGATAACCGGGAGGTCGCAGGTTCAAGTCCTGCCTCGCGCACTCTTCTTCATTTGAATCGCTGAGTTTCACGGTTCAATCCACTCGCAAAGAACATGAAGGGTCACTTCTTCGCTTCGAATAAGGGAATCTCATGGTCGTGCTATCTGGCAGTAATTCACGCTTGTTGGCGGAACAACTCGCTGATTCACTCGGATGGGAACATCACCAACTTGAAACACGCCGTTTTCCTGATTCTGAAGGATATATTCGAATCCCGACTGAAACGATCGAAGCAGTTCGAAACGAACCAGTTGTTCTTGTTTCAAACACATTCCCTGATTCGGGAATTGTCGAAACATTGTTGATGCTTGAAGCAGTTAATGATGTGCGAAAAGGAAGAATGGAAAACTTAAGGGAAATTGGGCCTCAAAAGATGGAAGATGTTGGTGAAGGAATTCTGCTGGCAGTACCGTATTTCGGTTATTCACGTCAAGACAAGCGTTTCAAACCCGGTGAGGCCATTTCTGCTCGTGCAATTGGACACCTGCTTGCCTCAAGATGCGACGGCATTATCGTGTTTGATCTACACGCTCCTTCGGTGTTGAAAGAGTTACCAGTCCCCGTAGCATTCACTTCTGCGATGCCGGAACTTGCTCGACACCTACAAGAAGTAGTCCAACCCGATTTCATTCTCTCTCCGGATAAAGGCGCTATTGAGCGTGCATCACAAGTCGCTCAGGAAATTAACTGTGAATTTTCGTATTTAGAAAAAACACGTATCGACGCTCACACTATCGTTCACAAGGCAAAAAACCTCGATGTCGATGGAAAAACAGTTGCTATCGTTGATGACATGATTGCTACTGGGGGAACTATCTGCCGCGCTGCGGAAGCACTTCGCAACCAAGGTGCAGTGGCGGTGCATGCCGCTTGTTCTCACGGCCTTTTTACTGGAGGAGCTATCGCTCGATTGATTCGATATGTCGACGGCGTACATGCGACAGGTTCGCTTTCGAATCCTCGAGATGTGATTTCCGGCGGACCAGCACTTGCCCGAGGCGTTGTTGAATTGTTCGAAAAACTGAACTGGAAAATATAGTACTCAGTACACCTTTTATGTGACATAATTGTCCAAGTTTCTCCTGTTCTTTGGGAAATCGCTGCTGTGTTTTCGTTCCGTTGCGTTTATATTCGCGGGGCTGTGCGGTGGAACGCCCATAACATGAGGACAGAGTGATTCCAGTGACTGTACACGTGCAATTTGAAACCCCTGAAGACGTAATGAACCAAATCTACGATATGCTACAAGCCAATTCAAACGGCCGTATCAAAAAAGGTAGCAATGAAGTGACAAAAACCGCAGAACGTGGTACTGCTCAATTCATTATCCTCGCAGAAGATGTCAATCCTCCTGAACTCCTTGCACACATTCCTTTGATTTGTGCTGAAAAGGGAATCCCATTCGGATATGTTGCTGATCAAGAACATTTGGCACAAGCCGCTGGTCTACCTGCAGGTGTCAAGGCAGCATCAATTGCTGTAATGGAGATCACCAAAGGCGCTCAAGAAGATTTCAATAATGTTGTCAAAGCAATTGAAGGCCTCAAGGCATGAAACAAAATTCGGAGAGGATGAAAATGAGCGAAGAACTCGGTGGATGGCCAGCAGAAGTCGTCGAAATTGTCGGACGTACTGGTATGACCGGCGAAGCAACTCAAGTGAAAGTTCGTGTCAACGATGCACCGAATCCACGTGACGTAGGGCGCATCATTTCTCGAAATGTTCTCGGCCCAATTCGTGTTGGAGATATTTTGATGCTCAAGGATACTGGCCGAGAAGCCAGAAAATTAAACGCACGGTGATGAACAATGCCTGAACGACGTATATGCAACTTTTCTGGAGAAGAAATCGAACCTGGTACGGGCATGATGTTCGTTCGAAGGGATGGAAGTGTCCTTTGGTTCAAAAATTCAAAGGCTCGCAAGAATATGGTGAAACTCAAGCGTAATTCTCGACGTGTGAAATGGACTCGTCATTATGTGAAAGGCGGAATTTGATTTCCAAATTTCGATGACTCGCTGATTTGTTTGTTGCAGTGTACTGCTGTTGCTTATTGCGTATGCCTCATAAAGGGGCGTCAAGTGGGCTGAAACGGTGAACAACATGGAAACAACATATGTGATGGTCAAACCTGACGGAGTACAACGAGGATTAATTGGAGAAATTATCGGCCGATTTGAAAGAAAAGGGCTCAAACTCGTGGGTTTGAAATCCGTTGTCCCATCAAAGGAAACAGCTGAAAGCCATTATGCAGTTCACTCCGAACGCCCGTTTTATCCGGGACTCATTGAATTTGTTACATCCGGACCAGTGGTTTGCATGGCATGGAATGGTAAAGATGCAATCGCCGTTGCTCGAACACTCATCGGTGCCACCAACGGTCGTGAAGCCGCACCTGGAACCATTCGAGGAGATTTCGGAATGGACATGGGATTCAACATGATTCACGGCTCCGATGCCGCTGAAACCGCAGAATTTGAACTCGGACTGTGGTTTCCAGAAGGGCTCATGGATTGGGAACAAACCATCACCTCTTGGGTTTATGAATAGTCGAATCATACAGTAGTTGATTCTCATGGCTTCTGATGATGTTGAACACACGACTGACGATGAAGTCAAAGCCAAACTGAGGCAACCTATTGTTGCCGTTACTGGTCACGTTGACCACGGTAAAACCAGCCTTCTCGATCATCTCCGACGCTTAGGAGAGAACACTGGAGAAACAAACGTCATGGACAGAGAGGCTGGAGGTATTACTCAAGAGATTGGAGTTACGCAAATACCGCTCAGTATACTCACCGATTCGATTGCTAAAATGCCTTTCAAAAGTGATGCTTTCAAATTCGACAGTCCCGGTCTAATTTTCATTGACACTCCCGGGCACGAATCTTTTGGTTCCATTCGCAAGCGTGGAGGAGGAATTGCTGACCTAGCAATACTTGTTGTTGACATTCAAGACGGTTTAAAGCCACAAACAATTGAAGCAATCCGTATTCTTGAAAATTTCGTGGTTGATGACAACAATGAAGTCGACTTCTCAAAGTCGAGAGGTGGCACCCCCTACATTGTCGTTGGAAACAAAATCGATAAAATTCATCAGTGGGAATCAAAACAAGACCGTTCAAGTTACACTTCCTGGACCGAACAATCAAAAGATGCAAGTCAATATGCTGAACAGCATTTCAACAACTTGGTAGGGCAGTTTGCGAAAGAATCCGGAAAAAACCTCGTCAAATTTTGGGAAGGTTTGTCGAGTTTCAATTCTGATGACGATCGCCTCTTTGTGCCAATGAGTGCACTCAAAGGCGAGGGGATGCAAGACCTGTTGTTCACGATTTTACTCATGGCAGAGCGCCTCTCTGAAGAAAAAAGGGAAAGTATCACCATTAAGCCCAATGAAGTGGCTGAGGGATATGTTCTAGAATCACGAGAAGAAGTGGGCCTCGGGAAAACAATCGACATTATTTTGACAAAAGGTTCGATCAAAACTGGAGATGACGTTGCATACAATACAAACGAAGGGCCTGTTGGAAATATTGCTGATGAAAGCATTCGCCCTCGAATACGAGCAATTCGGAAACCTAGAGGTTTGTCAGAAATGCGTGATGCTGGAGATCGTTGGGAATCACTGGATGAAGCAGATTCTGCCGCTGGCTTGAAATTGGTAATTCCGAACATGCAAGATGTTTTGATTGGAAGCAGAATTTTCTTTCCGAAACCAAACGATGACTACAATAAAATACGCAGTGACATGAACGATGAGAACAAGAAACTTCGTGAATCTCATCCAGTTATGTGCAGTGTTTGCAATGAAGTGTTTACCAGTAAAGATTTCTCAGGCGTACATACGAACAAGAATGCTGGAACCAAAAATGGATTCTCAGAGCAGTGCCAATATGCAGAAGCTCTGCGAAAAGGCGCAGTCGTTAAAGCCCGGACTATTGGAGGTCTAGAGGCGATTTTGTATGAACTTGCAAAAAGAAAAATACCTATCAGTTCTGCTGAGGTTGGCCCAATTAAAAAATCCGATTTGCGACGTCTTCAGGCAACGGATAAACCTGAACATCGATTCCTTATCGGCCTCTCAGTAGAGGGTAACGACCAAGTTCAAGACCAATTAGAGCAAGTTTTAGAGAACAAAGACTCTGCTGATTTCCATTATCTGCAATCGGATTTGATTCACCAAATTACTGAACAAATTGATGAGGTTCTCGACGAAATTCAAGCAAAACTCTCAGGGTCTGAACAAATTTTCAAGCCCGGGCAAATACGACATATCCTCTATAATGGCATGAGCCACTTCAAAGACAAACCTGCCGCATTCCCCGTCCATGTCGTCAAAGGTCAAATTCGCGTTGGACAAGAGTTGCTTAGGAATGATGGTAGTGGAAGAACGCTCGGGAAAATTCTCTCTATTGGAAAAGATGGACAACTTACAGCCCATCAAGGAGAAAAAGTCTCCATTGGAATGAACATACGATTCACGAGAAGCAATATCTCTGAAGATGACGAGTTTTATGCCGATATACCTGAAAAACAGGCTGCACAGATGAAAAATTCGAAACTGAATGATTCTGAAAAAGATGCTTTCGCAGAAATTGTAAAAATACACCGTGAAATTTTACAGAATCATGGTTATGCTTGGGGTTGGAATCCTTAAGCGGATGTCGTCTATCCGTAATTCCACGAAATATGTTTGACATATTCACACCTCACATTCATATATGGATAGTTGTGGTTGTTTAATTATCACGGAGGCATCAAGTATGGAATCTGGTATGACTGGAGCGCCCGCTATGGGTCAAAACCCCGCTGCGCAGGACCTAATTGGTACTGTTTCTGCAATTTCGAACAGCCTCATGAATGAAGTTGGGAAAGTCATTATCGGAAAACCACAAAACCTTCGCCGTGTTACTGTCGGAATTCTATCAAACGGAAACATGCTGCTCGAAGATTTTCCAGGTTTAGCAAAAACATTACTGGCAAACACCTTCGCTCGTGCCCTTGGATGTAAATTCAAGCGTGTACAGTTTACTCCCGACCTGCTTCCTTCCGATATCATGGGCACCTACATGTACGACCAGAAGTCTGGTGAATTCAAACTACGTGCAGGTCCTCTATTCTCAAACATTTTACTTGCTGACGAAATCAACAGAGCACCTCCAAAGACTCAAGCAGCACTCCTTGAAGCAATGGAAGAAAAGCAAGTTACAATCGAAGGTATTACACACAAACTTCCTGCTCCTTTCGTTGTATTGGCAACCCAAAACCCAATTGAACAAGAAGGTACTTACCCGCTTCCAGAGGCTCAAATGGACCGTTTCTTGATGAAAATGAGTATGGGCTATCCAGACCGGCCACAAGAAAAAGCAATCCTTGCGCGTAGAAAACTACGTGGAAAAGACAATCACGATGTTGAACAGATTACAACTCCCAAGAAACTGGTAGCAATGCAAAAAGCACTTGAGACGGTGCATGTAGATCCTGCCATTCTATCGTACATTGTTGAGATTGTACAAAGAACACGTGAAGATCATCGTGTCACGAACGGAGCTTCGCCTCGTGCTTCGCAGTCCCTGTTCAAGACCGGGCGAGCTGCTGCTGCAATCGCTGGTCGAAATTACGTAATTCCAGATGATATCAAAGACATCGCATTACAGATAATTTCTCACAGAATCAACATGAAACCTGAAGCTAAGATACGAGGTATAACTGGGATGCACATTGTCCGAAAAATCCTCTCCGAAGTTCCTGTTCCTGTCATTCAACCTGCTTGAAACTGTATACTCTAGGGTCTGCATTGAAAGAGGAGGACCTTTTTCCCGTAATCGTCGGAGGTGGCAGTTAAGATGAATCCTTACAAAATGGTCGTTGCTGTCGCCAATCAAAAAGGAGGTTGTGCAAAAACAACTACCGCCGTGAACTTGGCTGCAGCATTAGCAAAAGGCTCCTCGCGTCAAGGTTTGCCAAAAGCAAAAGTTCTGCTTATCGATTTAGATCCTCAAGGAAATTGTGCTACGTCGTTCGGCGTTGAAAAAAAGAAAATCAAAAAGACAGCCTACGATTTACTTACCAATGATTCAGGCGAAGATTTGCCACTTATGGAGGAATACCTGATTGGACCTGATGAATTAACGCAGTCAATGCGTGATGCCTGGAGTCTTCGAAACAACAACAAAAAACCACCAGAAAATCTCTCAGTGGGACACTTGTGGCTTTTACCAAGCGACATCCATCTCTCTGGCGCTGAAATCGAACTGAGTCATAAAATTGGTCGAGAAACTCGTCTGCGTGAAGCTCTTCAACCCATCATCGACCAGTTTGATTACATCATCATTGACACCCCACCATCGCTAGGATTGCTTTCAATCAATGCGATGTGTGCTGCAAACTGGGTTATGGTACCTGTACAAGCAGAGTACTATGCGCTTGAAGGATTTAGCATGTTGATGAATTCCATAAAAATGATTCAACGAAGAATCAATCGTAATCTGAAAATTTTCGGTATTGCAATGACTATGGTTGATGCTCGCTCGAAACTTAGTCGGCATGTATGCGATGAAGTGAACCGTAAAATGCCGAATAAATTATTCAAAACAACAATTCGAAGACTGGTAAAAGTCGCTGAAGCCCCATGGAGTGGTGCTCCAACAGTGTTGTTGAATAAACCAACAAATTCCGGTGCTGGAGCAGGTTCTCTGGAGTATTGGACTCTTTCCAAAGAATTTCATCAACGAGTAATGGAGATGAGGCGAGAATTTGGAGTGAACGAAGACCCTCGGCTTCTCTTAGAACGTAAAAACCGGTGAAACGGCGTTTCGAAACTGAGACATACCTCGACAAAACGAGGTTTTCAAGCCATATCCTTTCGCGCAGGTTAAGTATGCTATAGAACAGAGGAGGTTCGGGATAGCCATGACAGGTGAAGGGATGACCTCGGTCAGTGTGAGTTACGAAGTACGACGTCAACTCAACACAATGCGAACAATGAGCGGACACAAAAGTGTCAATGAACTACTGACGGATTTAGTTCGTGCACACAAGTTGAAGACCATGAACGGAGATATTGAAACGCTGCGAGAGCGGATGAAAGCAATTGCAGATGTCGATATAGAGCACTTGGTTGACCGACTTAACCTCGCACCATTCAAGGTTTGATTGTCATGATGGAATGGCGTCCGAATGGATACGAATTTGATGCCAAGAACTTGGTACGGGCTTTGTTTAGTGAAAATACTGATGAAGGTAAGTTGCTGGAAGCGGCTGCTTGTGGATACATTGAAATTTTTGCAAGAGCAAAAGCATGGAACAGCGTTCTTTGGTTGATAATGAACACGCTCAAGAAGGATGGAAAACCAGTTTACACTGGTGAAGAGTTGAAGGATTTAAGGGATTCACTGCCGATTGTTTGGCGTTGATACCCAGACAAGTTCGCCATTGAGAGGATGTTCAAATTACTCACATAACAGGCTTAAAGGAGTTTAATCCTCATATTCTATTGAGGAATCAACACATCATTGGTTCTTGTCAAGCCATTCTTGACCGTACCATTTCCATTGGTCCATCGTCCATCCTTCTGGGAGCCCGCTGGCCGGGACTGGCGGACCTTGCGATTCTTGGACTTGAGGCTCATCAACTACGGCCTCATTTGCCGGTTCTGCATCAGGGACATCTGCATCAGATGAGATTCCTGCGATTGCCTCAAGACTGTCGTCATCTGAATAAAGAGTAGACGAGTCGACCGAATTCAAACTGCTTTCAGAATCATCAAATTCATCGTCAGCAACGGTAAAATCAAGTTGAGCAACATCATCGTCCCATGCAGAATCTGAAACGATGCCGCCTTGGGCTGATAAGCCTGCAGTACCTGCAAGAGCTTCAGTTTCAGCTGATTTGTTTTCAGTTGGTACAAAAGGAACACCGTACATCTTCACCAACGAATTGGTCTTACGTCGTTTCATGATGAAACTGATTACTAAGATTACTGCGGTAAGTCCAAGGAAAGCGCCACCACCAACCACGACAACCTGCTTTACAATATTGGAATCGACAGAATCAGATTCAAGAAGCCCTGCATTTTTACTTGCATTCCAAGCACTGTAACTAAGATCGTATTCTCCTTCTTCTTTATCTCGAGTTAGGTAGGATTGGTAATCTTTACTCCTCCATCCTTGACAAGCCGAAGACTCATCATCAAAATTGAGTAAACAATGGTCTTCTTCGGTTTGAACTAAAGGACGTGTGTCATCGTAATCGGAGTTCGATCCAACACCGTCTTTGTCTCCATCAAAATGTTCATCCGGGTCAAGTTCCATACCTTGAGATTCAGTGACATCTACCCAACCGTCTCCATCCAAATCCTCACAACCGTACGAAGATACCTCGATGAAACCAGTCGCCGCTGATGCGTTAACTATCCACGCTTTGGTTGAATTTCCGGCTTTCCAATTGCAGTCATCAGCAAAATCTCCAGAGATATTATCTCCGTAGCCGTCTCCATCTCCATCACGCCATTGAGAACCAATTGAAGGCAGTGCGTCTGCACCATCAGCAACCGTCCAATTTTCAGTAGGGTTCGACCACCCGTCTAAATCCGAATCAAGGCAGCCAAATCGATCCTGATTTGAAAACCCATTAAAATTCGGACAGGCATCTGGAGTGATTCCGTTTGGATTGTCTCCATATCCATCTTGATCCGCATCAGACCACTGCGAAGGTTCGTCTTTGAATGCATCTCCATCCAAACCGTTCGAATTATCACCGTAACCATCGTTATCCGAGTCCTGCCACTGCTCGCTGTTACTGGGGAACATGTCTCCATTCACTCCGCCTGTATTATCTCCATATCCGTCACCGTCATTATCGCTCCATTGCGTCGGCTCGTTCGGGAACGCGTCAGGAAGGTAGCCACCTGAATTATCTCCATATCCATCGCCATCAGTATCTGCCCATTGCGATGACTCGAGTGGGAAGGCATCGAGTTGGTCGGTATATCCATCACCATCGGAGTCCAAATCATAAAGTCGAATCTTTGAAAATGAGGAATATGATGTTACGATATAGACTTCACCGGTAAAAGCTTGGAAAGAACCAACAACTCTGCCAGAAGAAGAATACGAATTCTGTTCAGTAAAGGAAGATACGTCTACGAGGCTCAACTCACCGTTCTGAGTGCCTGTATGATAGGTCATGTTATCGAATTCTTCCAATGAAACGACTGAAGACCCGTGACTCAAAGTTAAAGTTTCATGAGCCCAAGTCGTGGTATTGTAACGAAACAGTTTTCCGTTCGATGTTCCCACAAGTAAGTCGCCATTATGATCTTCAAGAAGCGAATTCACTATCGAAGTAGACTCGGTTAATGTCGTAAGACTCGTTCCCCCTTGGTTTGAGAAAATGTACACCTTCTTATCGTATGCACCGATAGCAATGCGCCCATCAGAAAGGACTTCGAAGGCGTTGAATCCTGACTGTATATTGGCAGTAGTATATCCTGTTGCACCTTCAGAATTGTACTCTTCAGCCCTACGGCGTCCGGCAAAATAAGCCAGCCAAAGGTCGCCTTCATCATCCCAATCTGCGTCACTCACCGATTCAGGAGTGCTCATGTTCCAATTGACAATTTGAAGATCCATGTGAACAATAGATACACCTGAATCATGGCAAACTACAGTCAATTGTTGAGCGGCGTCAAGACGTGCTGCATTTGTGGTGAGATTCAATTCAAGAGACCATTGAGGTATGAGTGTCCCACCTGAAAAACTGTTCACGCTTAGATTCCCTGTCTCATCGACGGTAAGAATTGAACCATCAAACATTTCTTTCCAATACACGAAAGTGGTTTCCGATTGTTGAGTAAACCCTGCATCAACAAGTGAAGTGCTGTTCGCCGCCACATGGGGAGTGAAAGCACCCAACGGTAGAAGCAAAACTGTAATCACGAAGACGAGTAGTCTCTTCATAACAACCCGATAACCTCAATCAATATGAAGCGAACCCTTCACAGCATCAGTCAGCAATTAATCATCCTGAGAGGTTTCTTCTTCTTCATCGTCGGATGACGAAGTGGATGTGAGTTTCAATGCAGGCATTTTCTGTACTGGAGTCAGGGTTGAAGTCTTGTTCGCACTTGGGACTTGACCTGGCTTTGATTGTGGAGGAGGGCCTCGAGTTTTCTTTGGGACGAGTTGTGCTGGTTTGGGTGTTATAAGCGCCGTTTTCACCGGTTCGGGGATTTCCAATGTCTCAAGAACCGCTGTGATTGGAGTTAAGGTCGAAGTTCTCTGTTCTGAATCGGTTTCTTCTGGAACGATTTCCTCTGACACGGTTTCTTCGAGCATAGGTTCGGAAACTGGCTCTGCAACCGTAACAGGTTCTGGAACTTGTTCCATTTGAGTTTCGGCTTCAGGAGAAGAAGTCGGTTGAAGCGGTTTACGAACCAATTTCTGAACAGGTTGAGGCAGGTTCGATGCTATCGAGCCTCCAATTGGTGCTTTGACCGGTTTAGCAAGTGAGGAACCAGGAAGAGGAGACAAAGGCTTGGAGCTTGTCATTGGAGTTCTCATTCCACCTAGACCCATTTGCGGTTGTGGAGCCTGCAATTGCCCGTCCATTATTCCACGCAATGGCCTTCCACCTGTCGCTCCTAATGCATCAGGACGCGCACCTAGAGACGTCGGATTGGTTTGACTGGACACTTGAGTGCCACCCTGGCCTGAAATTGATTGCATCCACATCTGCCGCTTCTCGGCTCGACTGTCAGTCGATTGGAGATCTCGGAATTCGGCTTCTCTCGTTCTCAAATCCGATTCAGCGGTGTTGATTTCGCCCTCAATTTGATTGGTGATTGCATCTCGCATCTTGTCCTCAGCCATTTCTTTGAATGCATCCATCTTTTCACTTAGGCTCTGCAAACGTGTACGAATCTCAGCCCGCTTAAGTCCTAACTGAGCTTCAATCTCGGCACGGATATGTGTTTCTCTCTTACGAACATCAATGAGTGCCTTGTTTCGCATGATTTCTTCTCGCTTGTCCAATTGTCGCTCGAGTTGGGTAGCAACCTCTTCTTCTTTCCGAACTCGGAATTCGTTAAGTCGCTCCTCCATTTCAACCTCGAGTTCAAGAGATGTCTCTTCCTTAAGCATGTCGAGATCGGTCTCAAACGTGAGGCGCTCATTTCTCAAACCTGCATCTACCTCTGACATTATTGCCTTACGAGCAGACGCTTCTCTCGATTGGAATTCTAATTCAAGACGTTCAGACCAATCGGTCTTCTTGGAGTCGTACTGTTGTTCAAGTTGTTCACGCAGTTCTGCTTCTCTTTCGTAGCGGAAACGAGCAAGTCGATTTTGGATTTCAGCTTCACGAGCATTTCGGTAACTGGTGAACTCTTCATCCATTCGAACTTGCAGTTCAGACTCAACATCGGACTTGAGAGAGCGGGAAATGTCATCAATGGCTTTGGAAAAGGTGATGTCATACTTCTCTCGAAGACGTGATTTGCGTTCTGACAATTTCTCAGAATGTCGAGTCTGAAGTTGTTGTTCAATTTCGACACGCAATTCATCCCTACGTCGAGCAATAGCTAATTCAACATCCTCGCGCATTCTTTCCTCAAGTTCGTCGGTCTCTTTACGCAGTCGACCTTCAAGTTCCATCTGCAATTGTTCAGCAATATCTTCTTCCAGACGGAGGCTACGACGCTCATATTCTGCCTTTAATCGGGCTTCACGTTGCTTTAGCCTTGAACGCAGTTGTTGTTCAAGTCGTGTACGAATTCCACGGCGAAGTTGTTCTTCTCGTTCAGCGAGGCGAGCCGCATGTCCTTCTTCAAGTCGAGAAATTTCATTCTCCTCCATTTCTTTGAATCGTTCTTCCATCTCGGATTCGAGATTCGCCTCAATCTCGCGTACACGACGCTGCAATTCTTGGTTGTATTCTATTGCCAGTCGTTCTTTCTGAATTTCCAAGCGTTGACGGTGTTCATCTTGAAGTTGAGTCTCGATTTGAGCTTTAAGTTGTGCTTTATGTTCTTCTAATCGACGGTCTTGTTCAACATCAAGTTTGTCTTGAAGAGCTTCGAGTTGTCGATTGAGTCTTAAATCAAGTTCACCGCGAATGCGGGATTCCTCACGTGCTAGAGAATCACGCTCCAATGTACTCAAATCACGTTCCATTCCTTCACGCATCTCTTTTTCAAGTGAATCAAGTGTAAGTTCATGTTGAATTGATAGGTCTTGCGCTAATGCTTCCTGCATAGCAACAACACGTTCAGTAATTGCTTGTTGGCGAAGTCGTCGTTCACGACGAATATCCGCTCGCAAACGCTCTTCTTGCCGGAAGCGAGCGCTGGTCATGACTGCTTGGTCAAGAGTCGAGGTTTCAGTCGAAGTAAACTGTGAACGGAGAGCTGATAACGAGACTTTTTGCGCGTTTTCCCGCTTCTTACGAGCCTCGTCGAGAGCATCGTCATTCTTGCTTGCGCTCATTCCCATCGTTCCCATCAAGTAGTTCATGCACATCTCATCATAGATAAGGAGCGCGACGGGAAAACAGGGCTACAAGGCTGTTTAGGAGGGTTATACGACTCACCAAATTGCCCACTGGTTCAAAAGGTAACTTTGAAACTCTTCGAACAGGCAGGGCAATCGATATTCCGTTCACCTGGGCGTCGCTTCATGCGTAGTTTTCGATCACAACTTGGACATGTCACTTCAACCCGAGGCACATGAGGAGTGAGCGTGAAATGTATTGAGCATGATGCACATTGAAGGTGTGCTGGGCGTTTGTTCACTCCAGCAATTAGGACCTTACCACATTCTGGACAACCAATTTTTTCTTCGGCCCATTTTTTCCGCGTGACAGGATGGTCAACACGAACACGAGCATCACAAAGCGTGCAGTTAATTTCTCCCAACTCGTTCGGCAATAACCCACCACACTTTGGGCAGGAAAGTGCCGGAGGAGAGATGCGAGATTCAACAGTCAGTTCTTCGCTCATGTACACCCCTCACATTCGTTCTTCTTGATGTATTTGCTTCAACATTTAGAAATTATTTTTTCTTTGCAATTAATGCAATATTCACAGGGATGAAATTCCATGGCAAATTCAATTCTATTCCGTGATCTTTGGCTAAAAGTTCCAACATCTGCTTTGCTCCCACCTGGTCTCGAGAGCCCTCGAGTTGAATGATGTGTATTTCCCCACCGTTGAGTACGGCATCAGAAAGAGTGGATGGTAGGGCGTCCAAGTCGCCTACTTGGACTTGAGTAGATGATTTCTGAGACGGCGCTGGATCTGCAGACAGAAGTTCCGGTAGCTCAACATGGGCTGTTTTCCTCCACCACCTTGCTCTACCTGCATCCCGATGATTTTCAACCAAGTTGAGGGCTACTAACTTCTTGAGATGATGATAAAGATTGTACCGTTCAACAGATACTTCGTTTTGAAGTTGAACAGTACTCATCTCATCATGTTGAGCCAATGCGATGTACAACGAACGTCGGGTTGGATGCGCTAAAGCGGAGGTGATTGGGTCTGCCCGAACTCGTACCATCACCTCACCGTTGCGAGAGAGTTGCTACTTAGGTTTGAAGATACCGAGTCAAAATTGAAAAAAACTTACTGAGGCAAATATCGTAATTTGAGAACTCTAAACGCGTCTTTGGTATCCAACCATAATGAAACGCATATTGAACGAAGCAGTGAAATCATTCCTTCGCCTGCTAGACGAGCACCGTTTATGATGACCAAAATTGCTGACGCCTCATGTATGAGAACACCAACCCAGAGTTCATCATAAAGTTGGAAAATTACGGCAATAACAAGGGAAAGAGTAATTCCTATTGTGATGATAAGATTCCCAAGTAATATTCTTTGAGATTGACGCGAGATATCGACAAGGTCCGCCAACATAAGAGGATTATCGCTTGGAATCAAAACATCTGCTGCCTCAAGATTTACAGTTTCACCCGTTCCAACTGCCACACCAACATCAGCAATTGCAAGTGCTGCTGCATCATTGAATCCATCTCCAACCATCATCGTGATGTGGGTTTTTGAACGATTTTTCACCCATTCAACTTTCTGTTCTGGAGAGAAACCTCCATGGGCAGAAGAATCTGGCAACCCAACACTCTTTGCAAAAGCCGAAACTGCAGACTGATTATCACCCGATAAAATTTCGACATTAATTGAGCGTTCACGAAGTGAAGTAATCAATTCTTTGCTTCCAGCATATGTATCGTCATGTATGAAGGTGAACAACGCAATGCCTTCTCCTTCTCGTACAAGCAAACTGGCACCGTGACCTTTCTTTTCAGTGGCAGTGTACGCTACGGCCAATTCTTCAGGCACACGTACTTTCAATTTATCAGCACGATCAAAACGAATGAACATCACATCCTTACCGCTCACCTTGCCTTTCACACCTGCCTCAATATCGGATATATTGGAGACGGAATTAGGGGCTATGTTTTGCTGCTGGATATAGTCCATGACCGAGAGGGCATATGGGTGGGAGGAACGAGACTCGAGTCCTCCGGCTAATTTCAATGCGGCATTTCGTTGTCTTCCCTTCGCCATGTGAACATCACCTAGTCGTGGTCTTCCAGATGTGAGCGTTCCCGTTTTATCCAAGAGAATATGATTGACCTTTGACAGGCGCTCAATGACATCTCCACCCCGGGCAATTGCCCCAAACTGCGCAGATCTTGAGAGGGCTGCTGCATGAGGTATTGGATTCGCTAAAAGCAGCGCGCACGGACATGCAACTACCCAAATAAGAAGAATAATTTTCCAGTTATCAGGGAATAACGCATACCATACTCCAAAAGCACCAAGCAGAACTATCGGAACCCATATCGCGGTGAACAACTCAATTGTACTTTGCAACCGCGGTGGCTCCTCACGGAAGGTATGAACTGCATCAATCAAACCGGAAAGGCGTGTGTCGTCTCCTACTGCAGTTACTTGAACAACAACTGGGCCGCGAGCCAAAATTAATCCGGCTTGAATTTCATCACCTTTAGTTACCTCTACCGGAACAGACTCACCGGTTAACGGTGCCTTATCCAATGAGCCGTAGCCATCAGTGATTACACCATCTGCTGGAATCAATTCACCGCTTCGAATCTCAATGAAATCTCCGATGCGAATCAATTCAATAGGCACAGATTCAGGTTCTTCATGTGAATCGGGAATTGAACCTGGCCCCACACCGAGCAACGGTGAAGGTGCTGCCATTTGAAGAGTAAATCCCGTCACGGATAAATCGCTCAAACTGGTTGGTTTCTTTCCAGTTACTCGACGAGCAGTACGTGGTAAACGGTCAAGACCCCCTTGCATTGCTTCTCGGGCTTTGAGCAGAGCATCACCTTCAAGATGTGCGGTAAATGCTACCAATATTGCTACAATCAATGCCTCCTCCCACATTCCCAAAACAGCAGCACCAATAACTGCTAAACTGGTTAGAACTTGAAATCCAAGTTGTCGGTTACGTACACTAGCAAAGGCTTCTTTGAACATCTGGGAACCACCGATTACCAATCCGGGTAAAGCGATAATTCCTAGAACGGTTGAAGACCAACCAAGGATTTCTCCCAAAATGACAATTAGCAACAATGGAAGAGCAATACCTCCGCCAATAAGTCTCCACTGATCTGGGCGCAAACGATTCGATTCAGCAGGTACAAACTTTGGAGGAGAACCGATTATTTCCGAGAGTGAAGTGTTTCGCAGGTCGAATAATTCCTTTGGATTCTCAGGTGGAAATTGAAGTAAAATTCGTTCATCATCTGTAATTTCGACATCTAAAATACCCGGCTGCAACTTCAAAATCTTCGTGAGTTTCCTTTGGTCAACTCCATTCCTAAGGGCAACCTGAGAACTTCGAACACCAACCAATTGATTGAAACCAACATCTGGGGAATGGCCCAAAGCACGGAGGACAGATGATGCCTCTGACATCGAGCCCTGTTCAAGGTCAATGTTGAATTTCACAGTTCCTGCGGTAGCCGAGACTTTGGGTTCATCGACTTGAAACAGCGTATTCAGTGCACGTGTTGCTTTACTTGCACAATCTGGGCAATCCATTCCTACCAAAGGCCATTCAACAACAAAGATTCCTGTAGCTTGTTTTATGATTGTCGAATCCAAAATTTCAGCATCGAGTATAACGGGCTCAGGTGCCTTCTTCGTAGGAGAATCTATCTGTGGAAGGGGATTGGTTTTTTGCTTCGTTTTTTCCTTGGTTTTTTGCTTGGTTTTATCCACTTTGGTTTCTACTGGTTTTGAATCATCGTCATCAAGAGATAGAAACACATCGTTCTCATCACCCTTTGACATAACTTGCCCTTGCAGCCTTCACAAATAATCTCTCGCTTTCGTAGTTAAGGAACCCAAAAAAACGAGTAAGAAATTTGATGATGAACTGAGAATTGGGCGCGTTATGGAGTGGCTACCTGCGAACTGGTCTCCAAAGATTGTTGCTGTAGATATTGACGGTACACTTACCGACACTAAAAAACAACTCAATACTCGAGCATTGGATGCCCTCAAGCGATTGGAAGAACATGGTATTCCAGTTATTCTAGCCACTGGAAATGTTCGAGCAATTACCTATGGACTTTGGAGATTCTTGAAATTGACTGGACCAATATGCTGTGAGAATGGAGGCGTTCTTTGGCATCCAAGTTTTGAAAGACCAATGTTACAGGCAAACGGAGAAGAGGCAAGGCAAGCAGCAGAATGGCTTTCCACCGTTATGGAATTGGACCCAGAAGGTATTGAATCAAATCAATGGAGAGAAAGTGAGTGGTGCCTCAATCCTGATGAGAATCTAGAACTGATTCGTCATCACCTTGCTCAAAGCGATTGGTCCCACCTGATTGCATTAAGGACTGGTTTTGCAATACATTTGATGGAGCCGCATCTTTCCAAAGGCAACGGTCTTGAGATTCTGTTCAACCACATGGGGTGGTCATTGGAAGACATGCTGTGTGTAGGAGATGCTCCGAATGATTTATCCATGTTCGAAAAAGCAGGTTGGTCAATAGCTGTGAAAGGGGCATTTGATTCAGTCATGCAAGCAGCAGATGTATGTTCACCGCACCTCCATGGGGATACTTTTGAACCGCTTGTAGAAGCGATACTACAGGCACATAACGGCTGAAAACCTCTAAAGTTGAAGAAATTAAGAAATTCTTTACAATATGAAGTGCCGGGGGCAGGATTCGAACCTGCGAAGCTTTACGCAGAGGATCTTGAGTCCACCCCCTTTGACCGCTCGGGAACCCCGGCTTCTTGTTGGGCGTGGTACAGTCTGTTTTTGACTATTCCTCTTGAGTTAATTCAACCAAGTCTTTCGGTCGAGGAGGCGGATGACCACTTCTGGCAAGTGCTTTGTCAACTTGGTCAACAGTGAAGAGATTCATCCTTTCTCTACGCCTTAAGATAGCAGCAATTAGTATCCCACCAGAGAGAAGAACAACAAGTCCAGCAAAACCGAGAGCGGTTGTAGACTGACTGCTCTTCTGTTCAAATTCCTGAACATCTGCAACCGGTACGGGTACATTGCCTGTATGGTTCACAATTCGAACGGTAAGCCCCAATCGGCCGGTTTGCCAGGCTTCAATATCCCATACGAAGTCAACCCAAGAACCGCTTTCGATAAAACTAGAATTTTGAGTGATGACCCTGCCCATGTTGTCATAACATTCCACAGTCATATTACCACCGAGTAAGCCTACATTTGAGACACGAACAAAGATCTCAACTTCTTCACCAACAGATGGGCGGTATGGAGTTACCAAAATATTTTCAAATTGAGGCTCAAAAGCAACCCATTGAAAGTTTGGAGAGAAGGGTTCATCCTCCGTCCCGATGCCATTGAGACTTCTACCAGACAAGTCTTCTCCCGAGAACCAAACTGAAATTTGGTCGTTTTTTACCAACACTGAGTCGTCAAATGGCTTCATGTTGACGTACGATGAAAACGTAGATGTTGAACTTGTACGAGAAAGAAAGTGAACCGGGGCGGAACCCATTGAACCATCAACCACGTTTCCTGCTCGAGTAAAATGCCAATGCATCTTCACAGTTGAATGCTTAACTCCCACTTCATCACGAAGAAGAAGAGCAACTTCGATTTCTTCTAAATCGTTTGAATCAAGTTGAGAAAGAATACCTGGTGGAAGTGAGAGACGAGGTGAATCGTAATCAAAGACAATAGCATAAGTTTTGAAATCGGTAAAATTCGCTAGGCCAACGACTTTCAATTGCAGTGATGCTTGCTGAAATTGAAGAATTGTTGAATTCAAGTGTAATGAAAAATCAATTTGTCCTAACGATGAAAAGGTTGTATTCAAATGACTTGAACGCTCACCGTCTGAGATAAGCGCTTGCAAATAGACACTTTCAGGCAGATGTTCCGCGACAATTGTGGTATTGCGATGATAAACGGTTGTATGAACTGAAAGAGTATCGTCCTCGTGCACCCATATGTTCGTATCATTTACAGTTCCAACCGGTAAAGTTTGGTCGGTGATGTTCACATTACCCAGTTCAAGTTCACTCTTGAGTGTCCAATCGAAGGCTGACATTCGAGAAAAGCCTAAACCGAGGTCTTGGCCTTCATCAAAAATTTTGAGAGAAGGAGTTCCTTCCAAAGTCGAACCAAAAAGGTCCCAGGAAATTCGAAATTGTATTTTTACATTCCATTGTGAGAACAGTGGCTTCTTCTCAATGATAATCAATGGCTTGTCTCCAAAGCATTGATTATCGTATGATAGCTGATTTAACCGAGGTTTGTAGTTCAAAGCACATTGTTCAGATTCATCACGAGTGAGTAAGGACAGTTCAATCGCATCAAAGGAATCAATGCCATTGCCATCGGTTACGTCAAATGAAAAGGTATGTTGAAAACCCGGAAGAAGATGCGATTGGAACAAATCAAAAGAAAGCGTCTCTGTGTTGATACTGGCATCCATGCGTTCCTGGACCTCAAATGTGGCTAAATCCAATTCCTCACCGAAATCGCCACCCCCAAGAAGTGTATTTCCTGCCATGTCAAAGCCTTTGATGACTATACTTGCCTTGCCTGAACTTGATTGAGGTGAGCGGATTTGCTGCCATGGAAGGAGTGGGAGGTCGATTTCTACGAGGTTAAGACCCACATTGAACGTCACTGTCTGAACTCTGTATTCCTCCGCCTCCATAATGCCATTTTGATTGGAATCATCGTTTGATTCCAACCACGAATACAATTCAACAGAATCTGATAGGCCTTCTGGATCTTGAAGAGTTAATCGTAATGCGACATCTTGTTGTGCAGTCCAAATATGGCCGTCAGCTGCGACATATTGTCCCGAATCAAGGACCTCGACTTTCGCAGTATTTGGCTTGATTTTATCAAACAAATAGGGTACATTCTGTGAAGGGCTTGTACGATCCATGCTCGTTGTCGAGTCCTCAGAAAGTGGCCCTGAACGATGCAGATGGGGTGAAAGAACAATTCGTGTATTACTGGGCAAGTCGTCGTTCATGCTTGGAGTATGAAGAGCGATAGAGAAGAAACCATTCGAATCAAGATTTCCATACCAAGATGTACTCCAATTAACAGCAACTGAAGGCCATTCATTCGGACCACCAGATTCGTTTATCGGCGGTGATGCGGTCGCATCGATTCGTACTTCAGCATCTCCTTGATTTGCAAAGGCACCTACAATTCCTTCAAACCGTACTTGCCCAGTAGCCATTAAACTTTGATTGGCCTTAAGATGAAACGGCCACTGAGGGTTTGACCAATCTGCTAAATTACGATTGGTCATATCTATGACATTGAAATCAATAATCTCAAGGTCATTTTCAATTTCGTTAAACGAGGTCTGTCGATAGAATACTGCAGGTCCTGTAGAGAACCCTTCAACATCAGTGGCCTTTGCAAGAATGTAGACATCATCGACATCATCCATAAGCCACCGACTTGTAAATGACCAATTCACCGAACAAGTATTTTTTGTGCAATGAACGGCCGACTGTGCCACATTTAGCGAGGCTAAACCAGCCCCAGATAGTTGTCGGAAACTTGGATTTGAATCGAGGTCGAATGCTTCCACCTCGACGAAACGACCGAGTTCGGTTGGGTTTGAGGAGAGCATGAATCTCACCGAAGAAATATCCGGGGCATCGAATTCCAAGCTGTGGGCATCCCCTCGCCAATGCTGTGTCTCAAATGAAACTGTTTGTTTTGGTAGCCATCTGTCATAATTTGGTTCAAGAATGTGGTCTACCATCTTGGTTTGCATAGAATATGTGAGATTAACCATAAGTGATCCTGTTTCTGTCATAATTGTCAACGGCAACTGCACAGTATCGGCCACCACTGAATCTGTTGCATTATCAAGAATCGAATTGAGCAATTGGTGAGAAAGTGATGAAGACAGAAGTTGTTGATAGGGAACAAATTGCAATTCCGATAATTTTGCCGAGAAATTTCCGTTAAGTTGGATTTGAATGGTGCATATGTCCAAATGCTGTGTTAATTGTACTTGATTTGAACATGTTCCAGAGGCATGAATTCTATGAAATTGTGGGAATGTCGTGGCCTCGAAATTCGTCGTTTGCGAGGATGAAAGAGGACGGAATGATGCACCGTTTCCATCGGTTGTGGCTTCAATGAGGAAACTTACATCATAACCAGAGTTTCCCGAACCAATTGCTCTGTTTCGTGCCATTAAAATTGATAAATTTGCGATACTGTATCCTGTGCTATGAACAAACGTGAGGTTATGAAGACCGGATTGGAAACTCGAATTTGCCAACTCAAAACCGTAGAAATGCTGATTGAAACCAAAGTCATTACTCGCACTTGATTGAGGCCAAGAAAACAGAGTTGTTGGAGATACACCAATCTTTACATCCGCCTCCTTAGGAGCGGTAGAACACATTGGTTCAAACATAAATCCCTGCAGTGACTGCCCAGGTGCCCAAGTCAGCGAAAAATCTGTCGACATTTGAGGACGTCCTTGGCGTTCAATGGTTTGTGCTAATGTGGGGTTGATGGACTGGTCCCAACGTGTAGCAATAACCGTGTATTGATTATGTGATGCGGTGAGGTTGCCACCAATTAATTGAAATTCTGCTATATTGAATGGGCAGAATGGAATGGTTGGCCACGAGATGGAAGTATAACTACTCGAAGATTGGGATTGTAAAGCAAAATCACTGTTCACATTCAACAGATTGAGGTTTGTACTGGTAAAGGAGTGAGGATATTTTAGATGATACGCATTCAAGTAAGTAGAGGCTCCAATCGATAATTTCTCGATATTTGGGGTAATGAGTCGATCAAGACTTGACATACGGACTTTCACCTTAATCGAGGGATAACGGTCAACATCGAGAGGTAAATCAATGGGCAGAGTACGGTTTTGAAAACCTGGTATGGGTATGTCATTGTCATCAAGAATATCGAAACGTACAGTCGTATTCTCTGGCTCTTGGACAAACCCGTCAAGTTGACCCCATCCAAAAGAAGGGTCTGGAACAAGTAATTCAGAAATCCATGAACCTTCAGGTTCATAGACATCAATCTCAATACCAGCATCATCGATGTACCAACCATCCAATTCGATAAGTTGGTCTGAGAAAAAGGTAAATTTAGCGCGAACTGACTGACCTGTAAGATTGGATAAATCGTATTGTTTGAGGTCAAAGCCGCGTTGCACATTGTGACATCCACCCACAACACGCGAACCATCAAAAATTCCTTGATTGAACAAAGGGGAATTGACATTTGTTGTCGAAATTTGGTCATGGAAACTCCCCAGTGTTGGAGGAATAAACCACCAATTATCTCCCCCATCTGTCGATATTGAAACTGCACCTCCATCCCAATTCGCTTCAGTACAAACCCAGCTTCGGAAGGTTAAGCGCGATGTTGAATTATCCGGAATGAAATACTCTGGAGTGTAAAGCTCTGTCCACATATTGTTTCGATATTCATCATTCAGGTAAATTCCAGCACCATTGACGCCTGAATGCCACACGCCCGGCCCGAAGCCTGAACTGTTACTGGTCGAGCCAATATCCCAACTCCGACTCGATTGAGCCCACAGGGACCATCCAGCAGGAAGTTGATTTCCTGAATCAAAATTATACGATGTGGTTGAAGCAGTGTTATGACCAAAAGAAGTCAGCCACTGCCATTCGTTCGCACCTGAGGTCGATACGAGCCATCCATCAACTGAACCGTTAATACCCGATGGTTGTTGGGTGAAATTTTTCACTCGCTTGTAGACTTGAGATGCCGTACCACGATCAGTCCAAACAGCAATGTCATCAATGGCGATTCCTTCCCAACCAGAAGATGCCATTCCACCATAATTTACCTGAGCGTCTGTTTCAACAACTATTCGCAAAAAAATCGTGCTGGCGTTAAGAGGGGCTGTTGTTGTCCAAGGTAATGAATAATAAATTGGGCACCACTGATTTTGAGAATCGGCGCCATTGAACCATTGCCCGTTGCATACAGCACCACGATTTGGATGGCCAGGATAAATCGAGATTGGAAAAAAGCTGTAACCATTATCAAGTGAAATTTCTGTGACGAGATAATCGCTTGCACCCCCTTGAATATCCCAATTTACCCACAATTCAAGTTCAACATTCTGTCCGGTCATGTTTGAAAGATTAACCGGAAGTATCAGTTCTCCGAAAGCATTTGGCAGGTAATCGCCCGTCATGTTACCGTGAAACCATGCTCCATGAGGGTCTCCTTCATTGCGAATCTCAAAATTATCGACAAACCAGCCTCCACGCAAACCTTGTGTTGAACTCGTATGGAAACACAATCGAAATTGCACGGTTGATTGGAATTGAGTAACGAGTGAGTCAAGTTGGAAATGAGCAGTACTCCAATTCGAAACTTCTCCATTCCAAACAGAAGGTGGAGTGTTGTTGAGCGATGCGGATGAAGGATATCCAGATGATGGAGAAAGTAAACCCCAACTCCCATTGGTATGACGGATGTCAATCCAAGCAGCATCATCAGCAAGTAAAGCGGTCCAATGTTCGAACGTTAGTGTGTAATTGTTGATGAGAAAAGGAGTATCTACGACTGGTGATTGAAGGCATCCTTCCATGTTTGGACCAATATCGCCAAATGCTTGAGTTGACAAAAATCCGACAGAGTTAGAACCGTTATCGGGCACAAGCATGCCTGAATTTGTGTTTACAGGAACAATACTTGGTCGCTGGATTGACCACACCTCATGGTCCAGCCCAGAACCCAACCACCTCGGTGCTGAAGTAACTGTCGATTCAAAATCAGTGATGGTTCCGAGTGAGGAATTGGTCGCCAATGTCAATCGACCTCCATGACCGATGCCATTGGAAGAGATATGAGTCCCATTCCATTGGTTGGAAGTACCAATCCCAAAGTGCGTTCCGTTTGATGAAGAGGTATTCCATATTGGCTCTACCTCAATTGTGCCATCCAAGAAAGTCTTGTTCGTTGGCACTTGAATCAAAGTAGGTAGCGTTGAATTGATGCTGGTTTGATTCGGCCCAGGATGAAACATTTTCTCGCCCGTAATCTCGAGTTGAGGTTCGGGCAAGAGTGATTCCGAAAAGGAGGTATCGGAGGCAGTCGTTATTGTACTGCAGAGCATCAACATCACAAGGAAAATTGCCGTGAAGGAGGAGGAGGAAGAACGAGAAATCCGATGCTTTTCAACAGACACTCATACACACCTCGCTTCGCGAGGTGAGTCATCAAATATGAAAGAGTGTACTCTATGTTCGACAAATCTTCAATGAAGGGTTCAAAGTGTGTCGGCCATACGGTGGAACGATGTCGAACCTCGGCGACCTTGATAGTGCACAGTCACGCGAGGTCGAAGAACAGTTGTTTGCAACCCATCGCCTCCAAGCAAACAGGCATGTCCCAGTTCCACTACCGCGTCAAGATTTCTGGAATATGGTTCACCAACTCTTGAAGACGCTCGATTTAGAAATACAAACCATGATGCAGAAAGGTATGACTGGAATGAGGTTGCAAAATTTGCAAAAAAGACAGGCGAACATTCGATTGATTGCGTCGGAACTTGCACGTAAACGGCTTGTTGCAATGATGCAACACGTTTCATCACAATCGCTTCGAACCTCTGCTCAATCCGGCATGAGTCAAGATTTACCGGCATTAGACTGGCAAAGACATGACCCCGCTGAGAAGGCAATTTATCATATGATGCAAGTCCAAATCGATCGATTCAAAATGGAAGTCGATTGGAGTTCAATGCAGAATGGAATCGCCGGTGAGGTAAGTGTTCAACAACCTCTACACGCACCTGGAACGATGCAACTCGATTCATTTGTGAACTCAAATATCACAGGTAATGCACCGCCAGACTTGGCGTTTGAAGACGATGAACCAACAGCAGAGCCACTCGAATTTGCTGGAGATGAAGAAGACCGCCTTGTCCATGAAGAATGGCCGGATTTAGACGAGTATATTCACGCAGACTTGGAGGACTCATCTCCTCCAAAAACACAAACCTCTGCCCATACAGGCAAAGAAAAAGAATCGTCAAAAAAACATGCTGCTGCTCTTGAACTTGCGCCATCAAAAAAGCCTCAATCTCAAATTGAATCTTTCGAATTGGAACCTCAACCAAGTGGTGCTGAAGATTTGGTTGAAACCACTGTTGAAGTCACAGATGATTTGCATCGAATTCGTGTTCTTGTCTCAAGCCCCGAGCCTGTTGCTACGAAAAGCGGGGAGGAATTGATGCTTGAAGAAGGCGACATTCAATTTGTCGATGGGGACACTGCCGAGTGGCTTATTGATTCAGGGGTCGCAGAATCAGCAAAACTTTGAGCAAAAGACACAAATCATCGACTTGTGATTCAAGTCGAGATTACCTATCAGTTCACTGAACGCATCGAAAGTTCAATACTTACAGTGTCTGGAATAGGAATTCGAGTGACCTGTCGTAGAGCAGATTCACCTTTTCCGGAAGTGATGTCCATTTCAAGCAGACGCTTGTGGACACGTAGCTCCCAGTGGTCATAGGTTTCAACGCCTTCTCCATCAGGTGACTTACGAACTGGCACAACAATGTGTCGGGTTGGAAGAGGGATCGGCCCTCGAAGGGAGATTCCGCCGTTATCACAAATCGTTTTGATTTGACCAGCAACATTATCGATATCTCGGTGGTTTTGACCAGTGAGTTTGATGATTGTGACTGCTGCCATACTGATTCCTTCCGATTCCAAATGATTCTAGAGTGAAGTTCACTTCTTGTCAATCTTCAAACAAACACCAGCTGCGACGGTCTTACCCATGTCACGGATAGCGAAACGAGAGAGTTCAGGGAATGTATCCATCTGCTCAATCGCCATTGGCTTGTTTGGTTGGAAACGGATAAGACATGCGTCACCGGTCTTAAGGAAAGACGGGTTTGCTTCTTTACCGGACCTGTTGGTCTTCTCAAGAAGTTCGAGGAATCGAACTGCAACTTGAGCGGTGTGTGCGTGGAAAACAGGAGTGTATCCAACGGAAACAGCCTTTGGAATGTCCATCAACTGAATCTGTCCAACGAATGTTTCGTCGTGTCGAACAAACATAGGCTCGTTGTCAGCGTAACCAGCAACGTCACCACGTCGAATATCGACTTGAGCAAGTCCACGAACGTTGAAACCAACGTTGTCCCCTGGCTCTGCCTTAGGGACCATTGTGTGGTGCATCTCAATCGACTTGACTTCAGCGGACTTCTGTGAGGGGTTGAAGACAACGGTCTTACCGACGTTCAAAGTACCTGTTTCAATCTTGCCGACTGGAACTGTACCAATACCAGAAATCTTGTAGACATCTTGAATTGGCAAGCGAAGTGGCTTGTCAATTGGCTTGTCAGGCATGGTGATCTTATCAATTGCTTCGAAAAGTGTAGGTCCGTTGTACCATGGGCAATTGTCGGACTTGGTGAACACATTGTCACCGTTCAATGATGAAGCAGGAATCATTGGAATATCATCAGGCTTGAATCCAGCCATCTTGAGGAGAGCACCAACTTCTGAGCAAGCAGCTTTGTACTTGTCTTCAGACCAGTCAACACCGGAAATGTCCATTTTGTTGACGTGAACAATAAGTTGCTTAACACCAAGTACCTTTGCAAGGAAAGCGTGTTCCTTGGTTTGGGCGTTGACACCGTCGTTAGCAGCACAAAGAAGTACTGCAGCGTCAGCTTGCGAAGCACCGGTAATCATGTTCTTGACGAAATCTCGGTGACCTGGGGCATCGATAACAGTCCAGTAATAATTTGGAGTGAAGAACTCTTTGTGAGCAACGTCAATGGTAATACCACGTTCACGCTCTTCCTTGAGTCCGTCCATGACGTATGCAAGTCCGAATCCAGCCTTACCGGATTCAGCAGCGAGTTTTTCGTTCTTTTCAATAACGTGACCTTCAATGTGACCGGAGTCCAGTAGTAGACGTCCGACAGTTGTTGACTTTCCGTGATCGACGTGTCCGATGAACACAATATTTAGGTGAGGCTTGCTCTTATCTTCCCATTGACTTCCCATGGTAATTACTCCTTAGCATCCCATCCGAACCACCACCCCTATTTGAAAAGCGCGACGCGGCATTGGATGCCTCATTACCAAAGAATGTCACTCAGCAATGCGTTTTTTTCGTCTGCGAGAGTATTTTTAGCAAAGTTGCGTAAATCAATTACTCAGCCCCGTGAATTGAGCCGTCCTCAGCGATTTTGTACAATCGAATTGTGCTGGTTGCACCAGATATTGCCTGAGGACTACCAGAGATGGCAACAACTCGGTCTCCAACACCAATTGTTCCGTCTTCAAGCAGCATGTGTATCGAAGATTGCATCGTTTGCGAACCTCGCTCAAATTCCTCGACCATGAGGCCTTTGACTCCAGGAATAAGTTGAAGACGACGCATTGCTCGAATACGATTACTCACTGCAGTAACAGGAATACCAGGGCAATATCCTGCTACAAGTCGAGCCGCATTACCGTGTTGAGTTGCCACAACAATATGTTTGGCTTTGGAGATTTTCGCAAGTTCAACACCTGCATGAGCAACAGACCGGGTTGAAACAAATCGGGCAAGACCGCTTGGACGTTGGTCCGATGAATTCAAACCCTTTTCACTTGCCACAGCAATCTTCGCCATTGTTTCAACAGCTTGTAGAGGGTACTTTCCAAGTGCGGTTTCACCTGAGAGCATGACTGCAGTTGCACCATGCCGAATCGCACCAGATACATCGCTCACTTCGGCACGTGTTGGCCGTGGCTGAAGGGTCATAGACTCGAGCATTTGAGTGGCGACAATGACAATTTTTCCACGAGTTAGGGCTCCATCGATGATTCTCTGTTGGGCCTCAGGCACGTCTTCGAGAGGAATTTCAACACCTAAATCTCCTCGCGCCACCATTACGGCGTCTGCAGAATCAAGGATTTCATCAAG
>JASLVU010000300.1 GCA_030741225.1 Candidatus Poseidoniaceae archaeon
TCGCGTCGATCGCGCTTCCACCGACCAACGCTTCGGTGAACGCGAACTCGACATCCGCCTTCTTCCCCGCGACCTCCAACGCCGCCGTTGCCACCTTCATGATCTCCGGTCCGATCCCATCCCCCGGAAGAATGGTGATGTTATACTTCTTGCTCGCGTTCACCGCCACCGATCGTCGTCCGCTCGCGCGCGTCGCTCGCGTCGCCTTGGCGCGCGCCCTCACGCAGGGTTTGCCCATCGTCATCGTCATCGTCATCGTCGTCGTCGTCGCGCTCATGGCGATCGTCCCGCGTCACAAACGGTGTCCACAGATCCCGCGCGTGCGTCACGCCGCGCCGCGTCGCGTTCGTTCCCGCGATCGATCGCTCGATCGATGCGCTGTGACGCGTCGAGCGCGCACGCGCGCGGGGATGTTTGAGCTCGAGAGGATATGAGTGGACGATTTCTCGAGTCACGACCGGCCGTTTGTCCCAATCGTGGTCTTTCCTCCGAACACCAAAATTCCATCGCCACCAATCGGCAGACCGCGGCGCCG
>JASLVU010000301.1 GCA_030741225.1 Candidatus Poseidoniaceae archaeon
CAGGAGGGCTTATCGGAGATGCTCTTGCTGGTCACTCAGGTGTTGACGGAGTTGTTCTTACCGGTGGAGTTCCTACTGGTCAGGCAGTAATGGCAAAGGCGAGTGAGAACCTTACACCAGTCACTTTAGAGTTAGGTGGTAAAGGTGCAAACATCGTATTCCCTGACGCAAACCTGCGTCACTGTGCTAAGGCAATTTGCTTTGGTATTTTCATGAATGCTGGACAAATGTGCTGGGCAGGATCGAGATTGATTGTTCACGAAGATGTCCATGATGAATTAGTCGATGCAGTAGTTGCTGAGATTTCCAAGTGGCCAGTTGGCCCAGGTATGGAAGAAGGAGTTAGGATGGGAAGTATGGTACATACAACTCACCGTGACGACGTTCTCAACATGCTTGCTAAGGGATTGGAGCAAGGCGGAGAAGTTGTATGTGGCGGAAATGCCCTAGACCGTGAAGGAGCATTCATGGAAGCAACAGTAGTAACTGGTGTATCCAGTGATAACCTACTGTTCCAAGAAGAATTAT
>JASLVU010000302.1 GCA_030741225.1 Candidatus Poseidoniaceae archaeon
AACCGTAGCAGCGGCAGAATCAGCAATTGGATTAGCTCTTCTTGTCATTTATCACAAAACGAGAGGAAACATTCAAATTGAATATATGAACCAACTGAAAGGGTAAACACAAACATTCATGGGAAAGGCAGGATTTGAACCTGCGATGATGTGAATCAGCAGATTTACAGTCTGTCGCCTTAAACCACTCAGCCACTTTCCCTTCGTCCCAATCTTTGAAAAAAAATTATTGTTTTATGCCACAATTAGATATTGTATCTTATTTTCCTCAATTTTTTTGGTTTTGTATTTTTTTTACAGGATTTTATGTTGTTTTAATTCAAAATTATTTACCAAAATTAACGCGAATTATTGCAGTGCGTGAAGCTCTTCAACCAAGTCCAGATCAAATCAGCTCAAATACACAAGAATCTGACACGGTTACAACAAAAACACACGAAGTATTCGCAAAAACTGTACACCAAACAAAAGAAAAATGTGTTCAACAATTTACAGAAACACAAAAC
>JASLVU010000303.1 GCA_030741225.1 Candidatus Poseidoniaceae archaeon
CAAAAATCGCGGGCAATCGTACGGTCTATTTCCGACTCTTACATCAACGCAATCGCTAGTTATTTTGGCAGCGGTCCAACAGATATCGGGCTTGCACGAAGCCAACACAAAGCATACGCTGATGCATTATCTGATAATGGGGTTGAAGTTACTACGCTCGATGCAGACCAAAATCATCCTGACTGTGTATTCGTCGAAGACCAAGCAGTTGTTATTGATGGGCACGTTCTACTTCCAGTCCCCGGTCATGAGTCTCGCAGAGGCGAGCAACCACCAATTGCAGATTTCTTATGCGATCAACTTCAAGGACACCAAATTTGCAAAATGGAACCTCCAGCAATGATGGATGGAGGAGATATTCTCAGGATGGGAGATTTATTCTTTGTAGGTAGGTCTACTAGGACAAACGATGCAGGTATTCAGGAATTGAAAGACTTGTTAGATCATCTAGGACACGAGTTAAGAGTAATCGACATTCCACCACATGCTTTACATTTGACCAG
>JASLVU010000304.1 GCA_030741225.1 Candidatus Poseidoniaceae archaeon
TTTTCAATAAGGTGCTGAATACGGCCTTTTAGGGGTCGATTGATTGGGAAAGTTCAAGAGTGGTTGATAGTCGATAGGGGTTGTATGACTGGCGCTGCCTCGACACCAAATGGGATTCGACGTATTGGAGATTCTTCCAATGAAGAGCGCGCAGCGTTAGAAGGAATGCTCCAAGGGTACCCTGTTGAACAACTCGTCGAAGAGGTATTAATCGCTTGGGATGAGTTATCAAAAAGAAATGAAGAAATGGTCTCTGTAAAACAACGATTACGGGTTGTTGAGTTAGATTTGGCTGAACGCGAAGACATGGTTGCTCCTGAAATATCTAGACTCAATCAGGTAGAGAATGATTTGGAAGAAAGCCAGAGTAAAATTGTTCACCTTGAGAGATTATTATCGGATGCTAGGCAAGATTTAGCAGCCCAACAATCCTCTCTTTCACATGAAGAAAGATCTAACTTGGAGAGAGAAAGTAGCCAATTAAGAGAATTGACTTCACAA
>JASLVU010000305.1 GCA_030741225.1 Candidatus Poseidoniaceae archaeon
TCCGGAGCGGTTTTTCTTCCTTTCTTTATCTCCAGTGCCACGATTACGTCTCTCTGCTGCGGCAGCAGCCATGGCGGTATTGATGTCGACCATCAGGCTGGCGGATGGCTGCCAGTGAATGAAGGCTGTGGTCAAAATAAGTTTTTAATTCATTGAAATAAATCGGTTGGACATTGTACTAAGTTCTACTTTTGAAGGCCGCATCCTTCAAAGAGGGGTGTACGGTGGGCGGACTACTTGCCGGGGTGGCGTAGTTGGTGGCGCGTCGGACTCATAGGGCAGTTCTTCGGAACTAATTGAGACGTACCAAATGCCCCTTCACATGTCTGAGACATCCGAAGGTCGCGGGTTCAAGCCCCGCTCCCGGCACCATCTAATTCTCCATCAGTAGTATATCATAATGTGAAACAAATTATATCTCTCAGGGGTTTGGTTAATTTTGGGTGATGTAATGGTTAAGTTACTTCAAATGGAAAATTTAGAGCGGCATTACGAAACAC
>JASLVU010000030.1 GCA_030741225.1 Candidatus Poseidoniaceae archaeon
AACCAAGTCACGAATGACAGGGTATCCAGGTAGAGGTTCAACTTTGAGAACGCCACCTTCGTTGACCAAATCACTGATTTGGACCAAATCGGCAAGAACAATTCGACCGTTGACACGAATTCCACTGGTTGGCGAACCGTTTCCAGTTCCTCTACGGAATGCTAGACTTCCATCAACATCTTGTTGAATTGCAATGAGGAGGTCTTCAACCGTAGCATGACCTGGAACTGCACAAGCGATTGTATCCCAACCCGAATCTGCCGCATCAGGACAATATCGGAACAAGGAGAGTGTAATGGAAAGTTCCTGCTTTACAACAACACCAGGAGAATAATCTCCCGAAACAACCTCTTCTCCTGACCCAGAACCGTATTGTATCATCTCATCGAGTAGAACTTCTTGAAGCGTACCGGATTCATCAACACAAGCAATCATAGGAAGAGCTTCTTGGACCCACTTGCTCCATGGAGCATCAAAGTCAACGTCGCACAGTTGAATTGCATGAACTCTATTTGCACCAAGTGCCTCATACTTCTCATCCCAATCTGTTCCTGCTTTGCAGAATTCATCGTATGCGGTGTCTCCAATTGCACATACGCTAAACGAAACGCCTGAAAGTGATGGTGATTGGGAATTCACGGACTGCCACAAGGACTCAGCATTGTCAGGCATTTCTCCTTCACCCCATGTGGAGGTAATGATGAGGGTACGCTTGTGATTGGGTAATGCTGCAGTGTCGAATCCGTCCATGTCATACACGGTTGGGACAAGACCGTAGTTTACAGCGAGTTTGGCTGTCTTTTCAGCCAATCCAGCAGCGTTACCGGTTTGAGAACCGAAGAGAATTGCCAAGGAACGGTCTCCACTCAGGAGAGCAGTCAATTCATCGGATGCAGCACCAGAAACAGCAGGTGCACTGGATGCGACTTCGGATGCCGAAGATGATGCAACTTCGGATGCATCAACTGTGATTGTTCCGGTATCTAGACCGGACATTGCTTCAAGGGCTGAGTTGGCCCACTTTTTCCACTCCGGTTCGTAATCAACATCGCACAACTGAATATCGTGAACTCGAGTAGCACCAAGTTGTTTGAATTTTTCATCCCAATCGAGACCGGCCTTACAAAACTCATCATAAGAAGTATCACCAATCGCACAAATACTGAAATTAACAGAACCTAAGTTCGGGTTGGATTCACATGTTGCTGCCCAAATAGAATCAGCATTGTCGGGCATTTCTCCTTCGCCCCATGTCGAAGTAATGATGAACACTCTCTTTGAAGACGCAAAGTCTTCCGGTTTTGTATCACCGAGGTCAACAACCTTTGCCACGAGATTGAAGTTTTTAGCAAGCTTTGCAGTCTTACCTGCAAGTTCTTCGGCATTACCCGTTTGTGAGCCAAAATAAATCGTTAAATTTCTGTCAGGGACCTCTGGCATGTCCTCACCCAATTAAACGAAAACGCCATGGTCTTTGAAGGTTGCTTGCTCTGCTAAAGAGAGAAACTGTTGTATGGGATGAGAATTGCAAACGAAATCACATTTGGAAGTCGCCCATTCCACCCATATCACCCATGCCACCGTCCATTGGAACGCCTTTCGAGGAAATAACGTCATCGATGCGCAAAATCATGATCGCTGTTTCGGTTGCAGATTGAATGGCTTGCTCCACCACACGCATCGGCTCGACCACATTAGCATCTTTCATGTCAACGACACCGCCTTCATAGACGTTGATTCCGGCATGCGATTGTCCATCAGCATGTGCCTTACGTAGTTCGATAAGAGTTGTTACCGGATCAAGACCCGCATTCTCTGCAAGGGTTCGTGGAATGATTTCAAGCGCAGAAGCGAATGCTTCAATGGCCATTTGTTCACGTCCGCCAACAGTTTCTGCGTAGGTTCGCAAATCTCGAGAAAGAGCAGCCAGAACACTTCCGCCACCCGTAAGAACAGCACCGTCCTCCCAAGCCACAGATACAACACCAACTGCGTCATCAAAGGCTCGGCGAATTTCGTCAACGACATGCTCTGTACCGCCACGAAGGAGAACTGAGACGGATTTCGCTTCAGGACAACCGGTAATGAAAGTCATATCGGATTCCCCAATTTTACGCTCTTCAACCTTGGCTGCATGACCAAGGTCCTCGGATGAAAGGTCATCGATGTTCGTCACGATGTTGCCATTGGTTGCTTTTGAGAGTGCCTCCATGTCGGACTTCTTGGCACGACGAATAGCGAATATCCCTGCTTTGGACATGTAATGTTGAGCCAGTTCATCAATGCCTTTCTGGCAGATGAGAACCGTTGCACCAGAGGCTTGAATCTTTTCGACAAGACCTCGAACATAGTTCTCTTCTTCCTCAAGGAAAAGAGCGAGTTGATTTGGGTCTGTAATCTGAATTTTCGCATCTACTTCGGTCTTCTTTACTTCGACCGCAGAATTGATGAGAGCTATTTTTGCATCAGAGATAGAGCGAGGCATACCAGCGTGAACGCGCTCTTTGTCAAGCAAAATACCGTCGATGAGAGTCGAGTCTTTGATTGAGCCACCTTGGCGCTTTTCGACTTTGATATCTGAGAGGTCAACAATACGTTCATCAGATTCAATGATTCCAACGGCATTTACTGCTCGAACACAAATATCTGCCATGAAACTCTTGACTGCTCCAGCAGATTTGCCTGTGAGAGCGGTCTTGGCAACTTCCATCAAAACAGAGTCTTGGTTTTCTGTTGAGATACCGTGTGCGTCCAACAATTCAACTGCTTTTTCCGCAGCAAGTCGGAAACCTTCACAAATTACGGTAGGATGTACATTCTGTTCAATTAAATCCTCGCTGCGCTTGAGTAATTCACCAGAAAGAACGACTGCTGAAGTAGTTCCGTCATAGCAATGTTGCTCTTGGGTCTTTGCAACTTCAATAATCATCTTTGCTGCAGGGTGATCGATATCCATTTCTTTGAGGATTGTTGCTCCGTCGTTGGTGATGACAACATCGCCCATAGAATCGACAAGCATTTTGTCCATTCCTTTGGGACCCAGTGTTGAGCGAACAGCATCGGCAACCGCTTTGGCAGCAGCAATGTTGTTTGATTGAGCAGTTCGACCACGAGTGCGTTGCGTTCCGTCTTTCAAAATGAAGATAGGGGCTTGTCCATTTCCATACATATGAATGTCTCCGTTACATTATCGGCGAGGGCGAGTAAGCCTTGAACCCTACGCTTTGATTGAACTCAGATTATGCCTGCCCATTTTGCTCAAGCCACATTTGTCCGTATACATTCCATTGCTCCATCGTCCAGCCGTCTGGAAGACCAGAAGCTGGCACTGGAGGGCCGGTTTCAGCAGTTCCAAGTTCGGGGGATGGAGCAGTTGGAGCAGGGACAATTGGTGGCATTGCAGAAGGAACATTCGGCACATCAGGAACTGCTTTCGGTGGAGCGTATTCTGAGCCCGCAACAGGAACAGTTGGTGCAGCAGCAACAGCGTTGTATGTTGCTTCTACACTTCCCTCATAGCCTTCTGAACCCCAGCCACCATAATCATCTTCCTCGACTTCTTCAGTAAGGATTCGGAAAATAATGACGACGCCAATCAGAAGAACAGCGATGAATCCAATCCATGTTAAGATGGCTGAGATGTCAATGCTGTCAGAATCAGAACTTGCGCCATCTCCATTGGCTTGCGAGCCAGTCTTGACCAGTTGCAGTTGAAGCACTGTGCTGGCAGCATCGCTTACTGTTTGGGATTCTGCCCACAAGGTAAGATTGGTCAACAGAGTGTCTTCACCAAGGTTATCCAATGTGGTTTTCGATACGGTGAAAAGAACGGTGACATCACGTTCTTCTTCAGTCTCGAGTAAGAAAGAACGGTCTCCGTTCGAAATCTTGGATTGTAGCCAGTTCGAAGAATCTCCGGCAACCAAATTCATTGAGACCGACTGAGCTGTAGTGTACTGGTTTCGAACAGTAACGGTTATGCTCCATTGTTCAGCAGGTTCTGCATCGTCAATGGTGAGTAGACCAGTTGGGATGATTTTGAGCCAATTCTGCGAACCTACCAAATAAGTTGCATAGCCTGTATAACTCACATTCGGGTCATTCACGCTGGTTGCTACAACACCGAGAGGGAGTTGACCCTGAGCACCCTCGACAAAGGAGAATCGAACCGAGACGTTGTAACTTTGTCCGGGAAGAATTTCAACTGTTTTTCCATCAAAGAGGTTCGTAAATTCGGCATTCATACCACCAGGAAGTTCGAAAGACATTGTGAATCTGTCAGCGCTGTTTCCGTCGTTGAAGACCTCAAAAGCCATTGTTTGTGCTGACTGACCTGGAATGTAGGATTGATCGGCATCTTCATCGGATACGCGGACTGCAGCAGTATCGATGATGTCAACAGTGAGCGTGATTGATTGGCTAACACTTGGGTCGTCAACACTGGTCGCAGTTACTGTGACCGTATACAATTGCGACGCGAGTCCAAGCGGCATAGGTAAATTCAGTTGAATGATTGAAGAACCGTCCCAAGCATCCAATACAGCCGTCTGACTTGCAGCAAGGTTTGCTCCCAGTTGCCACATCGACTGGGTGAGAGACAAATCATATTGCTCGTCATCGTTTCCAGTATTGAATATACTGATGTACACTTTCTTTTCAATACCGTTTGCAGGTCCAGTCAAGTCGGTATTATCGGTTTCCAATGACAGTTGCCGGTAGATAGGCACCTCAATATTTCGAACCAAAACATCGTTACCAAACAATGCGCCACATGATGGACAGGTCGCCCTGAGGTTGAAGGAAACTGTACCGGGGCTAGCCTGAGTTGCAGCGGAAACATTGAGGTGTAAATTGATGCTTTGACCGCGCGATACAAATACAGGACTAGGAACAATTGCACCATTTTCATCAACGACTAATGCACTCCAATCGTCTTCGGAAAAGGTCGTGAACAAATTGAATGATGCATCCCTGTTACCTGAATTTTGCAGGCGGAAAGGTATCAATCCAAACTCGCCTGGTCCAAAGGAAGCAGCTTGTATGCTGGTGGTAGAAGAAAGCGAAACGCCGTACTGTTCGGTTACCCCGACCGGGGCTGAAATTCGGGCCTTCTCTCCAGAATTTTGTCCTGAAGCATCTGTAAACCATAACTGCCAAGTGAGTTGTTGAACATCAGCTCCGGCTGGAATCGAAAGGTTCACCCAAAGATCAATCGATGCTCCTCCAGCAATTGGAGGGATGAGGATGCTGGTGTCGTGGTCGGTGACCATTGTCGAGATTCCGGCTCCGTTGACATAGATTGCATCTTGACGAATCATAGGATTGGCTGGGTTCATCCATGTGAGATTCGAAATGTTGGAATCGGAGCGAATGGTAGCAGGTGAGTAACCGTTGTTGGTGACAACACAGTACAGCGACAGAATTGCGCTTGGAGGAGCAGAATATCCGTTTTCAGGAGCATTACAGTCAACATCCAAAGTGTATTCCTGTACCTTTCGAATTCCAAATTGAATCCAATCATCGATATGGAATCCTTGAGTTGCTCCGCTGCTATCACTGCGAAGAACCATGCCCATGGTATACGAATTTCCACCAAGGAAAATGTTCTGATTTGTGACGTACGGATTGGCCAAATAGGTCACTTGTGGATCCCAACTCAACCGAGTCCATTGGTCCGGTGCTTGGCTCGGGTTTGAATCGGTGATGTCGTAAACAATGGATTCGTTGATGTCTTGGCTACCCGAACCTCGCCACATTTCAATCGAAACACTGTCTCCTGGAGAAACACTACCCCATGCTTGAATATGAATTTGTGAAGAAATGTAATTTGATGCATAGAAAATATTTCTACAAATGGGTGTCCCGTAAACATTGGTCATCCCTGCATCGAGTTGAGCATTGGAACCACAATTATTGCCTGTGGTAGAAATAAATGAATGTACTAAACGGTCGTGAGCATTGGATGGATAGTTACCTCCATTTGAATTGCCCCAATGTTTGGAGCCAACTGCACCGCCGGAAAGATCGGTCCAAGAGCCCGCTCCTTCTGCATTGCCACCGTTGACTGGAAACCGTGCGGGAATAAATGTCGAGGATTGCGTAGTCGTGCCATCGAATTTATCCTTCATAATAGCTACAGGGACCTCCATTTCCATCATGTCGTTTCCGTTGATGGTATCTCCGTTGGAGTCTTTATCGACCATTGCTCGGAGAATAAGTCCCCCTGAAAGGTCATTGGTGGTGGTGTTGAGAATTGAGTGTGCGGTTGTTGCAGTCCAAACGAAAGTTTTGGAATCTTTTTGCCCACCGAGAAGGTCGTTTGAAGTCCAAGAATAGGTCTCCATAACATACCCAATAGGGTGAATGATTTGCATCATGGCGTCGGTCGGCTTTTGCTCGAATGACTGACCGTTACGTTGGATTTCCATCATAATCTCGACAGTGTTTCCTTCAAACAAATATTCGACTGTGGTGCCGTTGGATTGCGTCCATACAGCCGCAGGGTTGGTTGAATTCCCAATCGTTATCTGAGTCACATAGTAGTCGTTATTACTTATGTTACGGGCATCAACTGCACTGGCAGGAGCAGACATTCCCAATGCAAGGGTTTGAAGCAACATGAGGGCGACCAAAGTCAGAGGAGTAATGCGACGCATAAGACCAACACCCTACCCGAGATTCACGCGGCATATAGAGATGGCCTTCTTATGACCCCGTAGGGGTCAACCAGAATTCCATCAAATTCTTACTGTTTTTTACGAAGGCCAGAAATGACCGGTTCGTGGTATGCAGGGGATGAAGGAGATGAATCATTGGATTCAAGGAGGCTTTCTGCAACATCTTTTTGGTCGAATAAATCACTAATTCCTTGAAACTCGAGTTCTTCCGATTCAAATGCTGGCAAATCATCAACTGCCCCTACAGCGTCAATTGACGCCAAACCATCTGAGACTGAGTCTGCAATCGCAGGCGTTTGTGCAGCAACGGATGCTCCGGTTAGCATCGCACTTGTACCTTGTACTGCTGCAGTTGCTTTGCTTGCCAAAACTGTGCCTGCCCCAATTGCGGCAGAAGTAGCAACCGATACGGCAACTCCTGCTCCCTTTCGAACAAGTCCAGGTTCACTGGTTTCTTTTTGGACCGTTGTTGCAGGTTTTTGAAAATCATACATCCACTCAGGCGGGTCGGATGAGCCAGCACCAAGAACAGCCATGGTCGTAAAAGCAGCGAGTGGCATTACGGCCAGTGCGGTAAGCAAATCAAGAAATGAGGTTTCAGGTATGGAAGCAATTGAAAGCGAAGATTCAAACAATTCTTTCTCGAGATTAATACTCAAATTGAGATCAGGCCCCATCCATCCAATAACTGCTACACTGGCTACTCTTCCAAGAAGCCACAACACCAGAACCGGTGCGAGCCATGATAATTTTGTCATCGAAATCAACCATTTCCGAGTAAATGAGGCTATACCAATATATTTCTCAGCAATTTTTGGATACACCTTCATGATGCTCATCAGTCCAAACAGATACACAATCAGCGCCATTTCCAAACGCCTGTTTGTGTGCATGAGGTTCTCTGGAATAAGAAGAACCAACATCAACGGAATCGTTGCCAACATCACTTGGAAAGGTACTGCGAGCAAGATTAGCCCTCCATGAGTCGAAAGGATTGAGTGGCCATCTAACCAGCGTTCGTGTGCAAGTACGGTTAATCTCCCGTGAGGAGATTGAGCAAATTTTTTGCGAATTTGACGTCGATAATTGGCATCAAATGAACCTCGGCTCAATCCAAAAAAGCTCAACCAACCACCCTTTTCTACGACACGAAGAGGGGTGAATCCACCAAGGGCCAATGCCAGTAAAAGAGCAATCATACCGTACATCATTGAGGCTGCAAGAATCCAAGGCAACATCCCCTTATCAAAAGAAATCGATGCTCCAGAATCACCGACGGAAAATTGGAAGAAATAGGTGATTGAAAATGCCGCAAGTGGAGTCAAGAAAACTTGACAAAAAGCAACGACTGTCAGCCATATTCGGGGAATGAGCGTCTTTCGTCTCGCGTACCTCCCCATGGTCAATGCTAACTCATACATATCTCAAAGATTGCCCTCGAATGAAGGAGAAAAGATAGGATTGTAAACCAAAACCAATATCCCATCATTCCTCTTCAGAATGTCCGTCTTGAGAAGCAAAAGTCAACATCGGATATCCATCGCTTAACAGCAGTCGAAGGAAACCCATTGGCCAACGACCATGACGCTTTCGACCTAAGTCTGGTCGTGGCATGTTGGAAAGAAGCTTGTTGCAATTCGCACAGTAGATTCCAGTCACTCCCCAGTGTGGAGAAGCCCAGTTGCAGCAAAGTGAAGATCGTTCTGCCTCATCAGCTAAAATTTGCAATTCGACGGCCATCTCTTTGGTCCAAGGAGGAGGTTGGCCACCCACAAAATACTGCAATCGATTCAGTACAAACCATCCACTTGAAACCCACAGTCCGAATCCAAAAGCCGCATTCCCCCAACGAATTGACGCAATTCCTAACCCCAAAGGAAGAAGAACGACAACCAGACTCAGCCAGTAAAACATTCTCATGTGCAAAATACGCTGCGTCAAATAAGGTGACAAAGAAACTGCTTCGGGGTGTGGGGGAAAATGAGTGTTGAAACCTTTGGTCCTCGTCATCAACAAGAACGGAAATCTCGGAACAAGAACAGCGATGGCTACACCAAAGAAGAAATAGCCAATCGATGCTATGAAACTCATTTCAACACCTCTTATTGAGATTGAAGACGTCGCAAAGTTGCCTCAACCTTATCCATACCACGAATGATGTCATCTTGACTAATGGTGTATGCGAATCGAAGATGGCCTTCGCCTGATGGACCAAATGCAGAGCCGGGAGAACAAAGAACTCCATCTTTCAACAATTCCATTGCGATATCTTCGGAGGTCATGTTTGGAACTGTAACGCGTGGAAACACATAGATTGCACCCTTGGGTTTGTGACATTCGACTCCAGGCATTGCATTGAGGCGTTCAACAATTAAATCGCATCTTTGCTTGAATTCTTTGGCTAAGACATCAGGATATTCGCTGGCTTGATTCATAGCGGTCAATATCCCATATTGCATAGCATCGGTTGAACAGGCGGTGATATAGTATTGCATCTTGATAATTTGTTGCATCGCTTCAAGATTTGTGGAAATGATGTAACCCATGCGCCAACCGGTCATAGCAAATGTTTTCGAAAACGAATTCACCAAGAGAACTCGTTCATATCCAGTACCCATGAACGAGACATGGGGGCCATCAAACACAATGCGATCATAGACCTCATCGGAAATGAGCCACAAATTATGTCGTTGAGCAAATTCAAGCAATTCATCTCGTTGAGATTCATCGAGTGTACCGCCAGTAGGATTGCTTGGGAAATTGTACAGTATAGCAACGGTATTCTCATCGACAAGATGCTCCAAGTCTTCAACAGATGGAATGAATTCGTTGTCGAACAAGCAAGGATAGTAACGTGCCTTACCTCCTGCGATGGAGACATCCGGACCGTACAACGGGAAGTATGGTTCAGGAAGCAGAACATTATCACCGGGATTTACGAGGGTCAAAAAGAGATTCAGCAGTGCGTTTGTACCCGACATCGTGATACAAACATTCTGCTCGTCCATGTCTGTTTGATAGGAACTCCATGATTCAGCAATTTTTCGACGCAATTCTGGAAGACCTGCAGTCGTTGTGTACTTGTTGCGACCGTCCAACATCGCTTGGTGAAACGCTTCAATAGCGACCGGAGGAGGTTGAAAATCAGGCTCGCCCAAACCAAAAGAAATGACATCATCACCTGCAAGGTCAAACATTTTTCGAACACCGGTGGGCTGAATTGCCAAGGCTCTGTCACTGAATGTTCGCATACAATCACCGAATCAAAGAGTCTTTTTCAATACAAGGTCAAAACCGAGCAAAACATGTCATTTCTTTTCACTGTATTCAGCAACCAGCACGCCGTCTATTGCTTCAGCCAATTCGGCATCACCCGCAATCACTGCTTCGACAGTAGCGTCTGCATCACTTGGCCAAACCCCGAGAGGAGGGTCGACACGGGAATTCCAAAGAGCACCGAGCACAAGAACGCAAAGAATGATGAAATATCCGCTGGTTGGAATAATACCAAACAATCCGGATGCCTGCGAAGATGTGCCTTCACCGGTTCCCATCACGACCGCAGAAACCGGTAACGATTGAACACCTTGTGAATTGAGGCCACGGATTTCGATGGTTTGGTTTCCAAAAGAAAGAGCATCTGGGTCTAGAGCAACGGTCCAATTGAAGCGTTGCAAGACACCAAGTCCACCCTCGACTTCGTCAAAAGTAGCACTCATCCATTCACCGTTTCCGATTCGATACTGGACCGATTCGACAACATCCGCTTGACTCCATGCGATGCCTTCGATGACAAACAAATCACTGCTTTGGTTCAGCGAAGCGTTAACGATGTGAACTTGGGTAAACACATCAACGGCGCCTGTTAAATTCTGCTCTTTAAGCAACATTGCCATTTTGGTGGCCTCGTAGGCATCGGCCATACCCCAACCGAAATCACGGTTCCAAAACGGGTCGACATCCGGTTGCGATGCTTCGCCACGTCGTTCAGCGGTGAGTTTGATGATCTCCTTCATTTCGGCAGTTGAAAGGTCAGGGTTTGCTTCAATCATAAGGGCAAGAATTCCTGAAACTGCAGGAGTTGCGTACGATGTACCTGAACCACGACCAGTATAGCCGTTGTTGGATGCATCTCCACCAAGGAAGTTGTTGCATCCTCCACTCGTCACACATCCTTCAGCTTGAACAATGTTGGTACCAGGTGCAGAAATTTCAGGTTTGAGTTCATTGAGAGGATTGCCGTCACCGTTGTCACGACGAGGACCTCGTGAAGAATAATCAGCGACTGTATCGTCTTGGCGGTCGATGGTGTTCTTATCGTCGGTTGCTCCAACAGTCAAGGAGAGGTCCGAGGAGCCCATGCCGGACAAACCGTCATTGGACGGACCATCGTTGCCTGCTGCAACACTCACAACAACCCCTGCCTCCATAGCTTCGTTGAGAATTTGACTGTGCATATCGTTTCCATCGGAGCCTCCTCCTTCATGTGAAGTGATTCCCCAAGACAGCGAAATAATATCAATCCCGTAATTCTGTTCATCAGCACCTTGCCATGCAGTATCTTTGTTGTCAATAATCCATTGAATACCGTTCATAGCAGACTCATAAAACTCCTGTTCGAGAATATAATTTTCAAACGGTCCTGCTCCTGCATCAGTGCCAATTCGTACATCGATTAAGTCGGCATCTGGGGCTGAACCATAAAAATCGGTTTGAGCACCACTGGCATCGATTCCGGTTGCAGCAGCCATACCCATGCATGCAGTGCCGTGTTGATTACCGTCATCAGGGTCAAAGGTACCATCGGTTTCTCTAAACCCGCCTCCAGCTGCGATACAAATAGGGTCGGATGGATTGTAACACACTGCATCGTATCCAGCAACGAATTTTTCGCTAAGGCCAGGGTGTTCATTGTCCACTCCCGTATCGACCATTGCAATGTTTACCCCTTCACCCGAGAATCCCAAATCCCAAGCACCAACTGGATAGAAACTTGAATTCATTGCTTTTACAGCAGGAGTTTGCACATCTCCGAAAAAGACGACACGTCCGTATTCCTCCACCATGACCACATCTTCAAGAGCGATGAGGGTGGGGGCAAGCGATGTGTTCACTTGTCCTAGAAGCACACCGTTAACCGACTCAATGACATCGACAACATCGATTCCAAGTTGCTCCAAAGCGATGAGATGAGCATCATTTACGGTTGTTTGATAGACCAAACCCATGCCGGTCACACCGACTTTCTTTTCTATAGAATCGTGAATTCCGTTACGGTCAAGGTCTTTGTTCGTGCGTTCCCACCACGGTGTATCTTCATTCACCCAATCCGGTGCGGTTTGAACTGGAACATCGAAAGTTTGGCCCGAATGAATCCATTGAACGCCGCTCGCATCCACTGTTGACCATGTTGAGCGACCGTCGTAATCTGAAACGGTCAACGAGCCGGTTACAGGCCCCATTAAGATCGCGAAAAGAAGCAAAGCAAGTGGTCGGCGCATAGACATCCCAAACCATCGTCGAAGGCATAATTCAAGAACATATGCCTTTGATGAGGTGACGTAAACTGCCGTGAAGGTGTGTAAAAGGTGGGAGCAGAGGGATTTGAACCCCCCCCAGCGGATTTCTTCTGAAACTGCCCATCAGATGGGCAGTCTGCAGGATTGCAACAGGTCGGCGCTCCAGTTGGTCATCAACTATCAGCAAACCCACTCGTCGTCATTCCTGTGCAACTGGAGCCCGCGATACTACCAAGCTATACTATACTCCCTAAGTGTGGAAACACCATGAATCATGACTTAGCTTGCCTTCGGGCACGCTTTCGACGGCGCAACTTCTTCTTGCGCCACTTCCACCGTTGGTTACCGGTTTTCTTCCAAGCACGTGAGCCTCGCTTCATGGTGAACGAGCCTCCGACCAGCCCTCCATATATGAGAGCATCGGGTTGAACCACTGAATGAATTTAGAGGGATTAGCGCCCTATGCCTCCTCTTACGAGGCCTCATCACGCTTTCTCTTCATCGCTTCTTCGTGAAGCCACTTGAGTTCCAAAAGACGGCAAACCGCAGGGGCCCAGCGTCGTTTGAAGGCAGGATGGTCACGTAATTGGTTATCCCTTCGTAACATTTCTCGATAGAGTTCATCCAAAGCAATTGAAAGATCTGGCATGTGTAAATTCACCCTCTTTTTCTTAGGGGGTTTGTAGTCCATTGATTCTGTTAACAGACGTTGTAAGAACGATGGTTCACATCCGAACAACTTGTTCATTTCACCCCGGAGTTGATGAGGCAGTCCATTCGGTCGCTGCCCGGACTGAATGTAGGAATCATCCGGTGTTGCCCCGAGAACTCGGCTTGAGCGTCGACCTTTTGGCCCTGGTCGGCGATTCAAAGCGTCTGCAAAATCGATGCTGAT
>JASLVU010000031.1 GCA_030741225.1 Candidatus Poseidoniaceae archaeon
AGGTGCAGCATCTACTACCCAACCGTTTTCGTCTTCACGCACTGCAAATCCAACATCTGCCAAAACATCAATTGATGCAGCAATACGCATTGATTGTCTGGCGTCCAATTCAAGAGGAACAGGGTGCAATTTTTTCTGACTTTCCCACAGAGATTCGTCGTTGCGTAATCGTTCGTACCGGATTCTTTCGTGCAAAGCATGTTGGTCAATGAGTAGAAGTTCATCTTCTGCTTGTACCAGAATGTATGAGTCGGCAAATTGAGCGAGTGGTTCCATTTCTGGTAAATCATTGATGATTCCAGTTAGGGGTTTTTCTTCATTTGGGGACATTTGAATTCCACAACCAGCATGACGATGCAATGCTCTTTCTGCAAACGATAATGCAGGAGCAGTTGGGTTTTCATCCATACCAGGCAATGTGCCTTGCGCAGCTGGAGCAGTGGATTGGGGGCGCTTTTTTTCGGCGGTTTGCGGTTCGTCAGCTTCGTGTCCGTGCAGATTGAGTTGTGCACCTGCAGCAATAGCCCATGGAGGGGCAGCAACGGGTTCAGAAATTCGTGGTAAGACGGTAGAGGAGGAACCCGCAGCAGCATCCAACGGGTTGACTTTGACAGTCTGGGCTGGCGCAAGATGTTCTTGAATAGAGGTGACTTTCTGAACACCAAGTCCTTGGAGTGCTTCAATTCCACCTGCGGCATCTGGTTGGGTAGGAACCGATTCAAGCGTGTGCGCTATCGCTCGTTCCAGTCTTTCCAAGACTCGCCAAGAATGACGAAGGCGTACTTCACGTTTTGTTGGGTGGACATTTACGTCCACTTCTTCAGGTGGTAATGAAAGAGATAGAACCGCAATTGGATGACGACCTTGCATGAGTCTTGTACGGTATCCTCGGCGAATTGCTTGCAAAAATGGTCCCGCTGCAACTGGTCGGTCGTTGATCAAAACATGAACATCATCGCCTTTTCCTCGAGTAATATCAGGGGTGCTAATCCATCCACTCCATTTTTCTTCACCAGGTGCCTCATCGTCAATTTTTGGAGAGGAAATTTCCATCATCGATTCGACTTGCCCTCCCAAAAGATCGAACAACCGGTCCATCATCGACTCTGCTGGAGGTATGTCGAGCATGACTCTCTCATCGATGATGAGTTTGAATCCAACGTTTTGATGAGCCATGGCGTGGGCTACAACCACATCAACAACTCTTGAGTTTTCTGTCGCAGGGCGGCGTTGGAAAGCCAAACGAGCCGGTGTATTTCGGAACAAATGTTCAACAACAAGAATGGTGCCATGTTGCATTCCAAAAGGTTCTACTTTACCCTTCACACCATTTTTCATAGTGATTGATTTCCCTTCTGCACCTTTCGGTCTACTGGAAACTTGAAGTTTGGAGACCATGCCGATACTCGCTAAAGCCTCTCCACGAAATCCGAGAGTATGAATCGAGTTGAGGTCTTCTGCATTTTTCAGTTTTGAAGTGGCGTGACGGTCCAAAGCCAAATGCAAATCTTGTTCTGCAATACCCCTGCCGTCGTCCTGAACTCGAATAAGATCGAAACCCCCACGTTCGATGGTAATGGAAAGATGTTCTGAGCCGGCGTCCAAACTGTTTTCCAGCAATTCTTTGACAACTTGTGCAGGACGTTCAACAACTTCTCCAGCAGCAATGTGACCGATGGTGGCATCGTCAAGCTGAATGATTCGGTCAGGGTTACTCATTTCGTTCACCTCTCAATATCTGTTTTAGTCTATAGATTGTATCATGTGCTTGCTTAGGCGATAATTCATCTGCTTCTAATTGCCGCAGGTAATCGAGGGTATCTTTTTCATTTGGAGAGATGTTGTTTTGCGAGTTTTTAACAGGATTCGACTGATTCATTGCTGCAGCTGCAAAATATCCCATAAGGCTTGATTGCCCATGAGAGCGAGCAGACGGAGTGCCGCTTTCACCTGCCTTTGCACCGTCTGCTTGTTGTTCTAAAAAGGCCAAAAGATCTGTTGCCCGTTCAACAACTGAACGGGGTAAGCCAGCAAGAGCTGCAACTTGGACGCCGTATGAGTCATCACAAGGGCCGTCTGCAACCGTATGCATGAAACGTAGTTCTCCGTCTGCTTGAGCAACTTGAACATGAACGTTCACGAGCCCTTTCACCTCTCCCTCAAGCCCAATAAGTTGGTGATAATGGGTGGCAAATAGAGTCCTACCCTCAATCCTTCTGCAAATATCTTCAGTAACCGACCAAGCAATGGAAAGACCGTCAAATGTCGAAGTACCTCGACCAATTTCATCCAGTAGGATGAGGGAGTTCGAAGTCGCTCTTCGTAGAATATGGGCGACCTCAATCATTTCCATCATGAATGTAGAACGTCCTCTTCGCAGATCATCACTTGCTCCAACTCGAGTGAATACTCGATCGACAAGACCAATTTTTGCTTTTTTAGCCGGGACAAAACTCCCGCATTGAGCAAGGATTGTCAGCAAAGCTGCGGTTCTCAAATACGTAGACTTTCCCCCCATATTCGGGCCGGTAATCAAGAGAAAGTTACGCTTTTTGTTGAGGATAATGTCGTTTGGAACGAATCCAGATTGATGCTCTAAGGTAGGATGTCGTGCACCTTCTGCTTGAAGGTGGTGTCCTTGAGTAAGTTCGGGTCGATTCCATGAGCGTGTTCGAGCTACGGTAGCGAAGCATTGTAACACGTCTATGGCTGCAATCTTACCGGCGATATTTGCGAGTGTTTGAGCATGCGTTTTGCATTTTTCTCTGAGTGCAGTGAATTCTCTGTACTCAAGTTCCTTAACTTTGGTATCTGCGGTCAGCAAAAGGTCATCTCTTTCAGCGAGTTCAACCGTAACGTATCGAGAACCATTGGTCATCTGTTGCTTGCGGCGCCATTCCTCGGGCACTTTTTCCTCATTGGATTTTGTTACTTCAATAAACCATCCAATTTGTCGATTCATTTTGACTTTTAGTGAGGGTATGTCAAGTTCTTTACGTAGTTTTTCTTCGAGTTCCCGGAACCATGTATGTCCAGATGCTGATGTTTCTCGTAATTGATCAATAGTTTCACTGAGTCCTTTACGAATAAGCCCTCCATCACGGATGCTTAACGGGGGTTCGTCAACGAGGGTGTGACGGATTTCTTCAGCCATCTCACCAAGGCAATCCAAATTTTGGGAGAGATGTGAAAGTAATGGATTCTGAGTTTCTTGACACAAATTGATGATTGCTGGCATTCGTTCCAAAGCATCGCTGACAGCCATGAGATCTCTTCCATTCGATCTGTTGTAAGCCAATTGTGTAGCCAACCTTTCCATATCCCGAAGACCTCGTAAGGCTTCTCTTATTCCTTCGAGACGGCGAGACGAGCGAGATAATGCAGAGACGGCATCATGTCGAGCATGGATTGCTTCAAGGTTGCACAAAGGCCTCAATATCCATGTTTTCAGTAATCGCCTTCCCATAGAACTCCGACAAGAGTTCAATGATGCCAGAAGACTCCCCTCGTATTCACCGGCTAACGTCGAGGTGAGTTCTAGATTTTTGAGCGTGGTTTGATCAAGCACAAGATGTCCTGATTCATCAATGACTTCGATGTCTCTCAAAGGAACTTCATCTGCAATATGCATCGTTCCAAGGTAGTCTGCTGCAAGGCCCGCCGCCGCCAAGGCTAACGGAGAATTGTCCAAATCAATGTGTCCTAAATCAGCAACTTTCAGAACCTTCTCTAGCCTTTTTCTTCGTTTTGCTTCACTCGCTTTGTGTTGACTAATGAGGACTCCATCAAGATGCGAAAACAGTGCACACAGCTCAGTGCTTTCGGCGTCTTTTGGAGATACAACAATTTCGGTAGGTCTCCAACGCATAATTTCATCCAGTGCTCGAGCAAAGCGGTCATCACCGACAAGATGCGATGCCCAAGCCTGGCCAGTCGAAGCATCGAGAATTCCTATCCCGAGTTCGGATTTTCCAAGTGTTACGGAAATAAGCAAAGACCGTTCATCTGTTCCAAGAAGGGACTCCTCATACAAACTTCCAGGGGTGTAAACTCTTGTAACGACTCGTTCCAATAATTTCGCACCTTCTCTCAGTTCCTTTTCCTGCTCTGCAACCGTAACCTTGTGGCCAGCCTTGAGCATGACTTTGATATTGTCTTCAAGGGCATGCCAAGGAAATCCAGCCATCGGAATTGGCTTGTCTGCTTTTTTATCGCGTGAAGTGAGAGCCAAGCCGAGAACTTCTGAGCCGACGACTGCATCATCATGGAACAACTCATAGAAATCACCCATCCTGAAGAAAAGGATGGTATCGGGGTGTTGTTGTTTGATGTCCATGAACTGGTCCATCATTCCCCGTTTTGACATACATCTCACACTCCTTGCTCTCGCTAGGGTTTAACGGCGTTATCGAGAGCACATGAAGGTTCTCGCGTAGAATTGAACTGAGCAGTGTTTAGGAAACAGTTTCACAGTTCATTGATTTTCTTGCATTCTTTTGAATGCAGTCCAAAACATAACACCCATCACAACAGTGGATGCAGCCACAAACATGAGATTAAGGAATCCTCTACCGCTCTCTATAGAACCACTTGCGAGAGTATCTATTGAGTATGTGACTGGTTCACCGGCATCGTTGAGGCCGTACGCATATACGATGTCACTTGAAACCGAAGATACTTCAACGGTGAGAGGCAATGGTTGAGCAAGTGGCATCGTTTCTGGAATACCTTCACTGAAACGAATGACTGATGTGCTACCCTTGCTACCAAAAAACCACACAGATCCTTTGTCGTCGAGAACTGCGGAGACGCTTGCAACATCAACGGTAGTTGTTGTTCCATCTTTGGCAATGTGAATGCTTGATTCAGTTCCTGCGGCAAGCAGTGATCCATTATCGAGTCGTATAAGTGAGTGAATTTCGCCATTATCAAGCTCTTCAGTAAATGTTAGCATAGGTGAAGTTGGCCCGTTTGTCCAACTAATGAACCCGATTACGGGATGTTTTGGTGGAGTAGCAGGACTGTCATCTTTACTATCGAAAGGGTTTACCATCGAGCCTACAGCGACCCAATCGCCGTTACCTAGAGATTCGATCATTTCCCAAGAAATAATGTTTGGACTCACTGTTGCAGCAGTAAGTGTTGCACCAGTAGTGAGGTCTTGGGAAGAAGTGCCTATTGGTCCAAATCCTCGCAAACTGCTTGATTGTCCTTCATCAGTAATCATGAGCCAGCGGTAGGAATCGCCAGCTTTCTGCTCAGCCAAGTCCAACACATCAAAATCTTGGCCCTGAAATTCGAGATTGATTTCAGTGTGTTGTGGGATGTCTTCTTCGAAGTTTATGATATCAAGCGTGTTGTTTTGAGGAGAAAGGGCGACACTACCATCGTGCAATTGGGTCATGAATGAAAGTTCCAACAGATCTGGGTATTCCGCCCCTAGATCATTGACATCACCTTTTTCGTTCTGGTGGTACAAAATTGGCCCTTGATCAGCCAATACCATTGCAGTGTATGTGTCTGAATCACCAAATGCGATGTCGAGGACTCGGCCATCCATCTCTGACAAGCCTTCGGTTCTGTAATCAACTCCTGGTAGAGAAGATGTACCCTGGATAAGTACTGCTCCGAGCAAAATAAATACCAAGAAACCACCCATAGCAAGCCATTGATGTTCAGATTCTTCTTCAAGAAGACCTCGCCATCCCTTCGCCATGTTTGCGGGATGGGAAACGAGCACATGAAACCTTTTGATGAAATAATCTCGAATCATACGTATCAAAAAAGCATTGTTTGAACGACGAGGGTCGAAGCGGAGAGATGATAAAGGAAACATCGGTCGCAGGAGTGCTTGGAGAGAGTATCATGGCACGTAAACCTGCATCGATGTACCGCCGCCTCAAGGGCCCTGCCTTCACCCGACGAAAGTACATTGGTGGTGTTCCAAACAACAGAATTCATCAATTCCATGTAGGAAATCGTGTTGCTGCGGAGACAGGTCAGTTTCCTGTCGTAATGGAACTTCGGGCAGATAACAACTGTCAAATTCGTCACACTGCCCTTGAAGCAGCTCGTGTGATATCCAATTCCACCATCCGTAAGATTGCTGGTGCCCAAGGTTACGCACTTCGAGTTCATACCTTCCCACATCATGTCCTTCGTGAAAACAAGCAAGCGACTGGTGCAGGTGCTGACCGTGTTTCTCAAGGAATGCGCTGCGCTTTTGGCAAGAACGTTGGAACTGCAGCACGTGTCAAGCGTGGTCAGAGAGTCATTTCCCTACAAGTCCAGCCAGAGAATTACCTCACTGCTCGTGATGCACTTCGTAAGGCGAGTATGAAATTCCCAACTCCATGTACTGTGCGCTTGATTAAAGGGCATGAACACCTCAAAGGACTCATTTGAAATCATTCGGGCGTCGCCCGATGGCACACAAACCTCTGTTTGTTGAGGCTTTTTGGGCGAGAGTTCCATAAGTTAGAGCCAAAGCAACAAACAAGTTTGGAGGTGAAAAGATGGAACAAATACTGAATCAGTTTGTTACTCCATACACACACTCGATTTACTTTCCACAAAATCTTTGCGAGGAGGAATTCAAGTGAGGGTTGCAGTCTTGAATCAAGATCGCTGTAAGCCAAACAGCAACGCTTTCAAATATCTTCAAAAGTATGCAGGTGTTTGTGGTGCAGAATGTATACAAGTCAATGATGATGAATGTAAAATCCTCGAATCCGCATGCCCACCGTGCGTAATTCGTGCGAAATTATGTCCTGATGATGCAGTCAAAATCATCAATCTTCCCGAAGAACTTGATACAGATATGATTCATCGATTTTCCTTAAACGGTTTCCGCCTTTTCCGTTTACCAGCTCCACGTAAGCGGCAGGTTGTAGGTATCTTGGGTCCAAACGGCATAGGTAAGTCCACTGCAATAAAGCACCTTTCCGGTTCTCTAAGGCCCAATTTAGGAGACTGGGAAAACCCTCCTCCAGATTGGAATGAAGTCATCTCAATGTTTCCTCGAGGTGAATTGCATGATTATCTTGAATTGGTTGCTGAGGGTGGAATTTCAATTTCAGTAAAGCCTCAGCATATTGACAAACTTCCCAAGGTGTTTGATGGACAAGTACGAGAATTGCTCTCCCGTGTTGATGATCGTGATGAGTTGGAATTCTATGCCAAAGAACTTGGAATCAACCACATTCTAAACCGTAAACTCGGTGTCCTCTCAGGAGGTGAATTGCAAAGAGTGGCTATCTGCGCAACACTGTTGAAAGAAGCAGACATCTACTTTTTCGATGAACCTTCATCGTATCTTGACATTTTTGAACGAATGCGGATGGTTCTCATTATCCAATCTCTCGCTCAAAAGGGAAAAAGAGTCTTGGTAGTCGAACACGATTTGGCAATTTTGGATGTTTTGTGTGATTTGGTCCACATCGTCTACGGAGAAAAAGCCGCATACGGGATATTCACTCAATCACGAACAACTCGGACTGCAATCAATGCTTATCTTGATGGTTTTTTACATGAAGAGAATGTTCGAATTCGAGATAAACCAATCCGCTTTTTGAAGCATCATGAACGAGGCGGTGAAAGGGGTAGTGTTGTTTTGGAATGGGGTGATCTTGAAAAGAAACTTGGAGATTTCACGCTCAAGACGGGTCAAGGCTCTATTCATCGTTCTGAGGTTGTTGGTGTTGTTGGACCGAATGCGACTGGAAAATCAACGATGATTAAAATTCTAGCTGGGGAAATGGATTACGATGGGGGATGGGTCACCAACGAGGCCTCGATTTCGTACAAGCCACAACATATTGATGCCTCTTTTGACGGTAGTGTCCAACTCTGGTTGGATACAGAAATAGGTCCTAAATGGAGAACTGGTGAATTCAATGTCAATGTTATTCGAGCGCTAGGAGTTGACAAACTCCTCCCAAAAAGAGTGAAAAAATTATCCGGTGGTGAACGTCAAGCGGTATCTATAGCGATTTGTCTTGGACGAGAAGCGGACCTGTACCTGTTTGACGAGCCGTCAGCTCATCTTGATGCAAATGCGCGTATGGTTGCTGCAAAGGCTATTCGAAAGACAATGGAGACGAATGAGAAATCTGCTTTTGTTATCGATCATGATGTCTATTTCATCGACATTGTAAGTGATTCTTTGCTTGTTTTTGATGGCGAAGGAGCAGTGAATGGTATTGCAGAAGGTCCTTTTGGGTTGAGGGAGGGGATGAACCGTTTCCTCAAAGGTGTGAACATTACATTCCGCCGAGACCATGATTCAAAGAGACCGCGAATAAACAAGTTTGAAAGTCGAAAGGACCGAGAACAAAGGTCAAACGGTGACTTTTATTCATTTGAACACTGAGGTATGGTGAAAATATGCCTGTTGGAATTCCACCGCTTGGAGGGCCTCTGGGCCGTTCACGTTCACGAATTTCAGCGAGTGGACTCACTACCTTTCTTCGATGCAAAAGGCAGTGGTTTTTGGGCTCGAAAGTTGGAATATCAGGTCCATTGCGGCCATCCCAAGTTATTGGAATCGTCCTCGAGGACGCTTTTTGTGGGTTAATGATGCATCGCCCACAAGAACACATTGCGACATTTGATGAACTTGAGTCATGGATTCTTGCTTTGGTCCCAAAAGCTGCAGATGAAGCTCTTCAGGCAGGTGAGATACTTTGGAATGAAGGATTGTGGCACGAACCGGGGACATCATGGGATGATGTCACTATTGACACATTTCAATCACGACTGGAGAATGGACTCGAATTGTTTTTGTCCGAAGTGAAATCTTGTTACAATGAAAATGGCGGACCTTTCTTGCAATCTTACCGCAGCGGGACTCCACCGTTTGAAGTCCCGTCACCTGCTTGGGGAGATGAACCATGTTTTCCAGTACCCGATAAGGTTCGAAATTTTGACATGAGGTCTTGGGCAATTTCAGAGCAGGCTATGAATTGGTCCGATGTTGATGAACCTGTGAGTTGGAATGAGGCATGGGAGATTGCACGACCTTGGGTGAAGGACCCCCGTGTTCACCAACCCCAACGCCTCTTTCACCCGCAAGGTTGGGCCGCTGGGGAACTGGACTTAGTACTTCGATGGGATGGACGCATCCGTTTGGTCGATATCAAATCAGGAGACCCAAGTTCCAAGTTTGCAGATTCACTTCAACATCAACTGCGTTTCTACGCTTGGCTTTGGCATGAAACTCATAACAATCAGAGAGTCGATGGTTTGGAGGGTTGGTACCTTAACGGCCCACATCGAATCCAATACGATGCTCCAAGCGAGGAAATGTATGAATTGATGACAACTGAGTTCGAGCAAATACATTCTGAAATGCAGTCAATGGGTTCAGGTCCAGCATCATTGCCAGTCTTGCCGGAACAAGCTTGCAATGGAGAGGCCGCAGGGTGCCATTGGTGCAGTCTATCTTATGATGGCCGAGAATGGCTCGGAGATGACTTGCTTTCCTCTCTAACAGATATACGAGATTTGCAACTCACTGCTCCTAGTGAACCATTGGCATCAATTCCAGAGCGAGTGAGTGTTGTTGGGAGATTTACTGGGGCTTGGGGTCCTCTTCCCAATCATTTTGGGGAACCTGTACTCGGTGCACTGTTGGTTGCGGGTGGAACGCAGATTACAGTTGAGGAGAGTGAGCCTGGCTCTTATCCCCTGCTGCACGATGAGCCAAACGAAGATATTGTCATCATGGATGCTTTACCGGGTGTATGGCGAGATTCGCCACGATTGTACGTTGATTCCAAAACCCGGATTATGACGATTGCTGAAGCAGAAAAAGAACTCTCCTCAAAGTCGGAAAAACTTTCGGAATGTACGACTCGAATCGGTCTTCTTCGAACCCGAGCAAATGTAGAAGGCATCATTTTGAGTGTTCGTAAGCGCTCTGGTGTCCGATTAGACGCAAAACCGTGGACGATGCTCAATATCCATTTGTGGGACGGTTCATCAGTGGTTGAAGTCGCTTCTTTTGGTTCAAGCATTACGGGTCAGATGGAATCTCTCCGACCAGGCCAACGATTGAAATTACTTGCTGCAGAAATCGGTTGGCGTGCTGGTCTACCACAACTACGTATCGACTCACGCAAAACACGATTACAAGTGAAGGATTCTTAACTTGATTATGAGGAATCATCAAGATATAAACGGTTTTTTTGTTGTCTGTCGTTGTTCTCCTCATTTGACATTATGAGTAGAGTTCAAGAACATTCGTCAAATATCTTAACCCATGCCGGTTCGACTCGCTCAACCTTCTGAAGATTCAGTCGGTCCCTTCAACCGTTTGTCCGCGAGTCAAGTGAATGCTTATCGTTCCTGCCCGCGTCTTTGGTTTTATGAAAAAGTTCGCCGGTTGAAAATGCCACAGATACCAGTTTTATTCATTGGTAGAGCGGTTGAGGAGGTCGTATGTCGAATGCTCATGGAATCGCCTGCGTTACTTGTGGCCAAAGCCTCTCACGACACTCTTTCTGCAAACCCTCTTGATGACAACGGAGTTCCTAGCCGAACAAGTACAGACCCATGGCCTGCAGAACGGCTTCTTGCTCTTCCAAGCAACATGTGTCCGAGTACGATAGATGAATTGAGGGAGTGGGCAATTGAACGAATAAAGGTTCATCTCCCGGTTGCACTTGAATCTATGAAATTGGAATGGCTAAAAAATGAACGTAAAGCTGGTGAATGGGATACAGTCGATCCAGATTATTGTCTTGAGATGTGTATCAACGGCCTAGAATTTCACTTGAAAGAGGTCCAGCGTTGCATTGATATGAACGGTGGTCCAAATCTCAAATCATGGAGGCGAGGGAATCGTGATGAATGGCCAGCGCCAGATGCGCGTCGTTACACTCTAGCCAACAACCACCCCCTGGCTCAAGAAGGGGCCATCACATTACTCGAGGCTTGGGAACTTAGTCGTCCATGGTTTGTTGACCCAAACGCAGGTAAATTTGCCATGAATGCTGTTCATCCTGAACATTGGTTTCAAGGGGAGTATGACCTCGTTTATCGATGGGATGGCCGTATCAAAATTGTTGATTTAAAGGCGAGCTTGGGTCGTGGCGACCGTTCTGGGAACTATGTTGACCAATTACAAATGTATGCCATGCTTTGGTGGGTGACTCATGGTAAAGAACAAGAGGTTGAATTCCTTGAAATTTGGTATTTGGGTGCAAATAAAATCAAAACAATCCCATGCCCAAATGTTTCGCAAATGGCTGAAATGGAATCTGAATTACAAAAAATGTGGACTCAATTGCGAGCAACAACACCTGGCTTGGATGAATGTCCTCCTGAACCAGCCCCAGTTCGCGGTTTTAAAGAGGGCGGAATCGCTATAGAACCGCCAGATGAGGTCCGTTGTGATCGATGTGATTGGTCACAAATTTGCCCTGGAGGAGATGGCGATGATGATTTGCCGCTTGGAGGTTCGATTCAATTACCTGGAATGTCGACAAGATTTGATTTGACTCCAATTGGAGAACTTAATCCTCGAATGACTCTGATTGGAGAGGTGTTTACTGTTATGGGTCTGAAAGAAGGCCGTCGCCCTCAAGTGATTATCTCTCAAGGAGAAAAGTTTGCAAAAATTCAGTTTTTGGTGGATTCACATCAAGACGGAACTCCCTCATGGCCGGATTCCTTGTCCAAAGGTGACCGATTAAAACTCGATAATGTCGTGCCAACAGCAAATTGGAAAGGAGAAATAGAACTCAAAGTAGACCCTCATGCGTGTGTAATACATGCTTCAAGCGATGATGTTGGCTCTGATTTGATGGAATTTCGCGCTCGCTGGAATGTAACCGGGAAAATTGGTTTATCGATTTGAAAAAAGGGGTGTGGGCCGAAACGGGAAAGAATGGCATCGTAAAGGTTTGATGCTCATGGACGCATCTGGTGCAATGAAAGTTGAAGGATGGGCTAACGATTGGGGTCCTCAATACGATTTGGCTGAAATCGGAGATATTGTTGTTGTCGCCAATATCGGTATTGACGCTTGGGCAGTGGAAGTTCGGGGTAATATCGGACGACATTCAAAAATTCACATTACCAAAAGGGTCGAACGGAATTAACCTCCAGAAGACACTGTCGTTACGTCCAATTGAACCGTTTTTCGTAATACAGTGATGTGAGGCAGTACAGTTTGTTCAAAGCTAACGAGTACCGTGGAGGGGTGAATTCCTGCCTTGAGGAGTGCTGCACGTACGGTAATTTCATCTGCAACATCAATTTTCACATCATGGTCTCTACCGATGAAGTGAATCTCCATGACACTACGCTGTGGCATCATGCTTATGACGGTGGCGCTAGAGCGGACATCACGGCCGAGATCGCATAGCCCGGTATTGCGGTGGATTCGAAATCCACTGTCCCTGTGACACGGGAGTTCAAATCTCTCTCTCGGCGCCTTCGCCTTCAATACTTATTTAGCGAATACCCCGTGACCTAATTGATACTATGGGTCCATCAGATGAAGCGGGACCGAATGTTCGAGATAGCGTTGTGTCAGGGGACTTGCATACAGGAGATGTTATTCACAACCATTACCATCTGCCACAACAGCCCCCACCTGTCCCTCAAAGACCTCCAGTTCCGACCCAAAATCAATATCAGCAACCTCAGTATCAACAGCCTCCAGCGGGTTATGCGAATTACTACCAACAACATGGCGCAAGAAATCTTCAACCTTCGCAATCGAAAGATGTTGTGCTCACATATATTCTATGGTTCCTTCTCGGGCCTTTAGGAGCTCATCGATTTTATTTGAATCAAGTTGGAATGGGCATCTTTTATTTCTTGACATTCGGCGGATGTGGCTTGCTATGGCTCATTGATATCGCTCTTATTCCGGATTTGGTAAACCGAGCGAACAGGACCTATGTTCGAAATTAGTCCTCACATGTAGAAGGCATCGGGTGATTCGGTCAGTTCACTTACCAAATCAGGAGCATTTGTTGGGGCAAGTTTCGACAACTTTTCCGTGAGTTTTGACTGAATATCACTTGGCAAAGCGATACCAAGAT
>JASLVU010000032.1 GCA_030741225.1 Candidatus Poseidoniaceae archaeon
CTGGATGAACGAGCGTAACGGTGCTGCTCAATGCGCGTTGTACATGAACCAAGAGGCCTGCATCGGTTTGAATTGGTGCATGGCGTATTTTACCTTCGAAGGATGAAAGAAGCGTCGCATTTCCTTGAGGTGATACTTTCCACAAGTTGCCAATTTCACTACCAACATAGTAGCCTTGCGGAGATACTGTTACTCCATTTCTCCAACCCAAATCTGTCTCAACCCACCATTGCTGATGCCCATCTGCAAGGCAATACTGACCAACTCCCTTACGAGTAGGAACTACGACACTCTCCTCTTCAACAGAAAAAGCACCAGTTATTCCCCATCCAGCAACCTCTGTTTGAGTCGACCAATGAACGGTACCGTTGTTTGGATGAATGGCATCGATGGTGCCGTCGGTCCATCCAACGAGAATCATTTCAGGCCATGAGCCACAACTTCCTTGACCCGCTTGAACATACACCAATGGTGACATGTCGTTGCTCATTGTTGTTGGATTCGAATGTTTCCAATGAAACTCCCCATCAACACCCAATGCGGTTACAGCAGGTTCACTAATTCCAGAAGTTCGGATAAAAATTTTCTCATCGTGATAAAGTGGTGCTGTTGAGATATATCCCAATTCGAAATCATACTCCCAGACAAATGAGTTCTCTTGCTCCCAAGGCGATGATGCGTTTTCAGCAGAGGCTATTGATACGAGGAAAAGCGGTAGCAAGATGTACGCAACAATGCGTCGACTCACCTCAATCACTCCGAAAGTTTCTGAATTGCCTCTCGCAAAAGGGTGCTGACAACTTTTCCGTCTGCAGCACCGACTGCCTGCATGACCACACCCATTAGAGGGCCCATCGCACCCATGCCCCGTTCTTTGACAAAGTCTGCTCGTTCTGCAACAATTGATTGTATTATTGCACTTAAATCGCCTTCATCAGCGGGTTTGAATCCGTTTGCTTCTCCATATTGGGCGATTTCTTCTTTCGTTGGCAGGTTCGAATCAAAATGCTCAATGATTTCATTGATAGATTCACGAGTAATGAGTCCGGCCTCTTTCACCTGTAAAACTGCAGCGCACAATTCGGGATTTGCGGTGTCGTTTTCCAAAAGGACACTGGCCCAACCTTTGTGAGGTAAATCGTTCGCAAAGTGAACGAAGGTATCGTCCAGTTCTCGTGCGAGAAGTTGCTGACCTTGGTCATCCGATATGTCGTAACTGGAAAGGCGGAGTTTTCGTTCATCATCCGTCATTGGCATGTTGTCAACAACACTTTGCCAACGCTCATCGGTTAATGCAAAAACCGGGACATCCGTTTCAGGATACATCCGCGCCCCGCCTGGCAACGGACGCATTGGCGACGTGGTTCCATCCTCCGGGGCACCTTTCTTTACCACTACATTTCGAACTTCTTGCGCGATTCGATGCCAAGCCATACGCGCTCGATCAAGTACGCTTTCAAGTGCAAGTTCTGCTTGCCATTTTGGCGCCAAACAAAGAACAAATCCATCGGCATCATCCAAAGAAAGTTGAGCGCGAACCAAGTTCACTTGTTCCAAATCAATGCCATAGGCAGGCAATTCATCGGAGTGGAATACGCCTTTGACGCCGGCCAGCTTCGCAGCACCTGCTAATTCGCGTCCAAGACGGGGCAACTGTGCGCCTTCGACATCCATTGCTTTTACACCAAACTTTCCAGATAAACCAGGGAGCGGTAAAGCAAGCATGACTGAACCTTTGTCGAGTCCACTTTTGACCATTTGAGAGTCACAAGCAGCAAAACATTGGCTAACATCTTCAAGAACGAGTGGAAGGCGCTTATGAACGGACAAAGAAACCTCTTGTTCAACAGATGGGTCGTCAAGACGGCGGTCTGGCGGAAGTGGTGGCAAATCCATGGATTGGCGTAATTCGTTAGCCAACCGATAGAAGTGGAGTTGTCGAGCCATTTCCAAACGTATGATTCTTGGAATCCATGAGAGGTCTTGACACCCTTTGATTTCAACTCTATCGCCACAAGCGAGAGAGACATTCAGGTCTTGTCGAATACTTCCAAGGCCTCGACGGACTTTTCGAGTCTGGCGCAGGCACCTACCAAGCGCCTTGGAGGTCTCTTGAGCATGCTCTGGTGAAACCACATCCGGAGAGGTTGCAATTTCAATCAATGGCAGACCTAAACGGTCGAGATTGTAAATGACTTTCTCACCGTTTGCAGTCGAGACTGTGTCAAGTTTCCGTGCACTGTCTTCCTCCAAACAAAGCACATCAATGCCGACAGGTCCTGTTTTGGTTTGCAATACTCCATCGACAGAAATGAGAGATGTCCTTTGGAATCCACTGGTGTTTGAACCGTCTACAACGGTCTTTCTCATCGTTTGAAGCATGGTAACTGGTTTTGCTTCAAGCAGAGCTGAGACGGTCAAGGCAATCTCAACAGCATCACGGTCATGAGGTAAAGGCGGTTGTTCATCCAACTCGATAAGGCCTGCATTTGGCGATTGAACATAAACAAAAGAACGGTTACGCCGAGATTCAAATCGAGCAGCGATATCGATTGCTCCTCCTTCGCCACGTGCTGCTCGCAAACGCCGTTGGAAACGAGGCCATTGGTCAGGGACAGTGTCGATAGTCACATCATAAAGCACACCGGGTTGACGAGAGTGAAGTTTTCCAGTAGCCAATTGCTGGTGGACTTCAATACCACACATGAAACCTAATTCGTCAGGAGAAAAGGCACTTGGGTTGTCGACATCACCAACCGGTTCGGTGACAATTGGGTCGGCCATACCACAGCGGAGTCGTTCATACTTCAAGACTACAACCCTTCACCGTCAAGCAATTTGCAGTGTGTCATAGCCAGATGGACGCAACATTCGGCCGTGTTGACAAAGTTTCTCGATGATGTCTTCGGCGGTTGCCCGGTCGATATCGTATCTCTCCGCTTCATTGAACACATCAAAGAGCTGTGCAACACCACCATTGTTCGCAGAAAGAGAGCCGACAATTTCCATGATTGCTTTCTCTCTGTGGCGTACTGAACCTTTCTTTCCAGTTACAAGCGTGGTCTCATCGAAATTACCACCCATCAATTCTTCTCGCCACAAACGTGTCATGCGTACGGCTCTTTGGGCGTCTTCAAGAGTTGCTACTTGGGAGAGTCGAATCCTTGCACTGGCTTCAGCAAGCCGAGCGAGTGCCTCCAAAGCACGGGCAGTGATGGCTACGCTATCGTTCGAATCACCTGTTTGTTTGCGCGTCTCAACATAAAAGCCAACCAAGTGGTCACGCGCATCTTGTTCAAGATTCGGATGAACTGTACGCTTAGAATAGGCGATGTACTTGCGGATAAGGTCGCGAGTCAATACTTCGCCAAGTTCGTCGTTTTTATCGAGCCCTGAACGCGAATTGGACTTCGTAGGGTCTGGAGCGCTGCCTTCGTTGACAAGCAATTCGCTTGTTCCCTGCAAACGGTTGCCAATAATATGGTGTGCAATTTTAGCGTCTTTTTCCAACTCAGGGTCATCGGTTAACAGCCAAATAATGTCAAATCGAGAAATCAACGGAGGTGCGAGATTGATTTGGGCAGTAAATGGAACCTCAGAAACCGGCTCAAATCGGCCGTTTTTGGGGTTGGCAGCTGCAAGGACTGCGCATCGAGTTCGAAGGCTTGCATTAATTCCCGCTTTCGAAATTGAAATTTTTTGCTGCTCCATAGCCTCATGCATACTGGAGCGATCCCCCTCATTCATTTTGTCGAATTCGTCAATGGCTGCCAATCCTAAATCAGCAAGAACCAGTGCTCCTGCCTCAAGCGTCCATCGTCCATCAGCTGCTGAATCCTGTACTGCAGCAGCAGTCAAACCGGCTGCAGAAGCCGATTGTCCTGATGTGAATCTTCCCCGAGGAGAAATCGTTGACATGTAACTGAGCAACTGGGATTTTGCCACACCAGGGTCACCCATAAGCAAAATATGGATGTCACCTCTGTTTCGTGTACCATCTGAATTGAGTCGAGCAACCCCTCCAAACAATTGAAGCATCAACGATTGTTTGACATAATCCATGCCAAAAATGGATGGCGCTATGCTTTTGGTAAAGAGGTCATAGATATCAGGCCGCCTTGCAAGTTCCTTAATCTCAAGCTCCTCATCCTCAGTGATTACAATTTCTTCGAGTGGCACATTTTGTCTTTCAAGAGAGTGTATTCGTAGGAAAATATCGAATACTGGCGTGTCTTTTCCGCCTTTTCTTTGCGAACGGATAAACAAGACGCCGTTTGCTTTGACGCGGTCGCCCGGATTGAGTTTACCGGACAAATCATGTTCTGCAATGCAGATTATTCGCTCGGGCTGAATTCCGCCTTTCATTTGCTCAGGTAATTCTTGAAGTTCCATAAATTGAGAGTTGATGAGAATTGAATCTTTCTGTTGCAATTCGAATCGAGTCTGGCGCTTTGCTCGTCCACAACCACCGTCCAGTTGCTGACACTCTAATGGCTCAATCAATTCTTGTTCGTTGGGTTGGTTGATGACCATTGTATGGCCACAAGCAACGCACTGAAACGTTGCAGCATAAATCCGAGGGCGTACGCCGGAAATTTTCGTTGTCACTGCATCGATGGCAAGCATCATACCAATGTCATCAGCACGAAGTTGGGACACGGTACGAACCTGGTCGACTGGAAGATGAACGATTCGCACGAATGGGTACATGTTCGAATGTCCTGCATCCATCAAAAATTGTCGTAATGCTTGATTCGATGCATGAAAATGGAGTTCAGGATGTTGGACAATGTCGTGTGCAAATTCGTGATCAAAGCCTTCGATAACCCGATATGAAACTTCAAGAGACTGCTCATCTGGCCACATTTGAGCAAGATTGTGAACGGATTCTGCAAAGTGGTCCTGAATCAAAGATGTCCAACGAGCAGGGAGGTCAAATTCTTGAAGCATGGAGGTCACCTTTGACGGCGGGAATGACTCCCGACTTTCAAACAATTATGGCAACCGTATTTATGCATGCCCGAACAAAAATCCCACCCCCTCGTTTCCATTGGAAAAAAGCGGGTCCGACATTCATCGTTTTCAGTGGAAATTGATGACCACTGCCTATGAGCGGGAACCGCAGAAAAGATGAGGTATGGTGGAATGGGTATTCACATGCCGAAGCATGTATTCACCCCAATCAAGGGTCGCATTGAACGATGGGTTTTGGATTCAAAATTGCTGAGCAACAGATTAGGTGACCCAACCGAAAGAGAAATTCTGACACATATTACACCTGAAGGGCTTGATATGATTGAACAGGGAGGGGAATTGCCGGTGCTGATTTATCTGGCACCTTTTACCTCTTCAGGTCCTGCTCGAGCCGGGTGGAAAGCTTTTGCAGAAACATTACCTCAAAGACATGAACGTTTGGTGAAATCCGGTGAAATGAAGCCTGCTGTTTTGGTCATGCCTGACACCTTCACCACACTTGGAGGAAACCAGTTTGTGGATTCTCCCGTCTTGGGCAAATGGTCATCGTGGCTTTCTCAAGCACTCAAGCCGGCAATAATCTCACGCTACTCAACGAATGGAAAATTTGCTTTGGTCGGTAAATCTTCAGGCGGATATGGGGCTTTAGTCAACGCAATGCTTCAACCCGGCGAGTGGGACGGCGTCGCCTGCCATTCTGGCGATATGGGTTTTGAGACAATGTTTCTACCTACATTCCCTGAAACACTAACCCACGTTGGAAAATTCGGTGGTGCACCTGAATACGTCGAACATATACGGAATGCTGAACGCATGTCAGGGCCTGATTTCCATTCACTCATGATTTGTGCAATGGCTGCATCCTATGACCCACGCAAACCAAGCGATGCTAACCCGTTGGGAATCGTTTTACCTCTCGAATCCAAAACTGCCGAAGTGCACGAAGAGGCTTGGAATCAATGGTTGAGTTTCGACCCTTTGACTATGGTTGAACATAAACACGAGGCTCTTCGACAACTCAGTGCCTTGTTTATCGATTGCGGAGGACAAGACCAGTATCATATCCAATACGGCAGTCGACGATTTGTTTCCCGATTGCTCAAGTTGGATATCAATCACGCATGGGAAGAGTTTGCAGGAACGCACTCCGGTATCGATTATCGGCTTGATTTGAGTTTTGCTTTCTTGAGTGAAAATCTTTCCTAAACCACAAAGTCACGGAACGGTGAGTTCTTCATCCGCCTTCGGTTGAGTTGATTCATGGCCGAACCTATGGATTACGCAAGTGCTGGAGTCGATATCGACCTTGAAGGTTCTGCAGTTGCATCCCTCATCGCTTCACTGAGTGCCTCTTCACGACCTGCTGGAACACCTGGTGCACCCGTCCATCTACCTGGAGGGTTTGGTGGATTGATTGAATTTGGTGATTCGCTCCTCGCTTTAGCAACAGATGGAGTTGGAAGTAAACTTCAAATCGCTTCAGCGCTGAAGCAATGGGGTGGAGTTGGTATCGATTGTATGGCCATGAATGTCAATGATTTGCTGTGTGTCGGAGCAGAGCCAATCGCTTTTGTCGATTATGTCGCTGTTCCAAAGCCGGACCCAGAAACTCATGCGGCGCTGGGCGCTTCGCTTGCAGAAGCATGCAGGCAGGCACGGGTAACTCTCGCCGGAGGTGAAACGGCTTCTCTCCCTGGAATTGTCAATGAATTGGACCTCTCAGGAACCGCTCTTGGTTACGTCAAAAAAGGTCAAGCAATCACTGGAGAGCATCTAAAATCAGGTGATGTGCTCATAGGATTGCCTTCATCAGGAATACATTCGAACGGCTACTCTCTTGTGCGACGAGTTATGGAGCACACCGGCCATCAATACACCGACAAGGCGCCCTTTAATGTCCCCAGTATTGGCCGTACAGTGATGCATTTTGATGGCAACGACGATCAGCAGTTTACCCTTGGAGAAGTGTTTCTCAACCCTACGCGAATCTACTGTGACCCCATCATCGATATGCTGCAGTATGCTGAAACTGACGGAGCACAATTCCAACGCTCCGATGTTCGTGCAATTTGTCACATCACTGGCGGGGGACTTTCGAATCTTCTCCGACTCCATGAGTCATTAGGGTGGCATATCGACTCACCACTTCCCCCTCACCCCGAATTTGACTGGCTTCAGTCTGTGGGCGGTATTGAGACTCGTGAAATGTATCGCACGTTCAATATGGGAACCGGAATGATTCTTGCTGTGTCCTCTGACAAAGCAGAACAAATCACCGCTTGGCTCGAAGAGCGTATGCTTGGAACCAAAATCATTGGACACGTCCACGACCAAGGTCACAAAGTCACTCACGCCCTTGAAGGCGTCGAGTTTTCCCATTATTGAGTCTGCTCGGTTTACTCGGCAGGTTCTTCGGCTGCAGATTCAGCAACATCGGATGATTCTTCATCATCCTCGTTCATCATCTTGATGGCCATACCCAAACATGCTATTGCTCCAATCAAAAGAAGTGGAGCAAGGTAATCGGTACCGACGTCAAAGTTTGTCCAGTACGTCAACGCCTTTTGATTGGTCGTTACACTGGATGCAAGAGTTTCAGCATCGTCGTCTGAAATTTCAGAACTGGATTCAATTGCAAACACTGCTTGCAAATCGCTTGCAACTGGAGCTGTGTGCTGATCGGTAATTGGACGCATATCCAACCAGAAAGTCGATTCAGAAGAACCAGCGATGATAGCACCACTGAGTTGCTCGGCTTGCAAGCTCACTTCACTTCCAAAGTAAACCGGGAGTGCCCCTGGAACTGCATCGAGCAATGTATCGGTGTCCAAGAGTTTTGCTTGGATTGGGCGTTCCAACGGGTCGAGAGATGCTGAACAATCATCGACTGCAATATCCTTCAGTGTTGATGTTCCATCGCAAGTGATAGCCGCAGTTGCGTATCCCGATAGGTCAACTAAGTCTCCATCCATTGTAAGGAAACCACCGGTAGTATCGGTTCGAGATTCTGCGGTGATGAGACCAAAGGTGTTCTGCATCTTCATTGGGTCTTTCCAAGAGAAGTATGAACTTCCGTCAACAGCCAACATCTCACCCTTGTCGCAAGAGGAGTTTTCACCGGTACAAATCATGTAATCTGTTCCTGTGTCACTGACAACGCCACCGGAGCCATAGTAGGTAGCATTGGATTCAAGACTGGTCCATCCAACGGTCATGTCCATTGGATTACCTGTAGCGAGGAAAGCAACAACTGGGTCATGCCATCCAAGCAACCAATTGTTGAACTCTTGAGTGAGGTACGGGGAAGTTCCAAACGAATCGATGAGATAATCTGGTACGAAATCTGCAAAGATTGGCGAGGAAACAAAGTAACTCAAGGCATCTGCTGCGTTTGCATCAATTCCATATATTGCTCCAATAGTCGCACTGTTCCAAGGCATTGGCTCGCTAGCCTCCATAGTCATCAAGTTCACTGGAGGGGTCATGCCGCTTAATTCACCGTACATGAACAGGGTTGTATCTGTTTGAGTGGTTATTCCGAGAGGGCCATACAGGATGTTTGCAGCCTGTGTTTGGTTGATTGAAACTGGAGTTGCTCCAGCGTGTCCTGGAATCATACCGCCACCCCATGCGCCACCCATGTTGAGGGAGTTGCTGAGGTAAGGGTCTCCTACGGGGCTCATTCCACCGAACGTTTCGTTGACAAATTGCTGAGCGTTCATGGTACCCGTTCCACCAAGCAGACCGAGTTGGACAGAGGATGCGGAGGTTGCCCATCCAGCTGCCCAAGCAGCAGTTGCATTGTATTGGTCTAGGGTCAGATTGAATGCAGTCATAGCATCTGAAACTCCCATTCCAAGGAATGCCGCAAGACCGAATCCTGTTCCGTCGGCATTGGTTGCAATCAATCCTGTTGGAGTGTCTGTGAGATGTCCGGCAACCATGAGAGCAATACCGTTGGCGCCATCAAAGTCAACACCCAAGAGGTTGTGAAGGCGGCTAGTGATGTCGTCGTTGTTGCTTGCGTTGAAGTCGGAACCGCCGCCGTAGCCTTGGAAACTTGTTCCAACCGCTGCATACATTGTCCAATCTCGAACGAATGTCTTGTAGAAATCTGGCATTGTAGCACTGGCCATGGCAACATAACCATAGGTGTTGGCTCGAGCCATCACGGTGGAGTTTGAAGGGTCTGCCATAACTTGGGAGACCAACATTTCTGGCTCGCCCATTCCAATGAAAGCAACAGGGCCAAGCGAATCCATCAATGAAATGTTGAAGTTCGGATCAAAAGGATGGGATGTGCTCATCATTGCTGCATCCAAATCTCCTGACTGCCAATCTCCAGTAGTATTGCTAAGAGTAGAGTCATTGTTCGCCGCCATAATGCCCATTCCCGTAGTGGAGCCTTTCCATTGAACTTCAGCACCGTCAGCCCATGTATCACATGCAACAGATACCATACCGAAAATAGGAACTTCAGCCTTGCAAAGGTCACCGGTTGTAGCAGTTCCTGCTTGTGTCGTGTTCATGTCTTGGTTGATCATTTGTGCAGCGAATCCAACCTTGGTCAAATCCATGATTCCATTGATTGCCATACCGGTTGCACCAATCACTTGCGGGGTGAAACCGATGTTGAGTTGGGTGACTTGAACATCACATGGAACTTCAGTATCTACTGAACAAGCATAAGAGGTGTTCTCGTGATAAGTAATGGTTCCAGCGTCCGAGTCGTGAGAAGTAAAGGTACGGTCTGAAGTAATGGTGTAAGTTACCGGTCCAATCTTTTCATGGGTTGGGGCGGTTCCGTTTGCAATCACATCATCGACATTGGTGATACTCCAGCCATAGAAATCTCGTTCTGTTGTCGAAGTAGCCCAATCTGGGTTGATTTCAGTGCAGTCTGAATTTTCACAAATATCGTCTAACGGTTTGGTCTCAGTCGCCTCAAGTACTGCATCTTCAACACCACCGGTAGAAAGCACAGAAAGCCCCCCACTCAGCAGTATAAACACAAGTCCTGCGGCTAGCATCGTTTTATCTGTCATCATTGACATGATATTTCAATGCTAACCCATAGCACATAAGTGTTGGCGAGGACACCTAGTATATTTGTCGTATATATGCGCATTTTCTCAATTGCCAAACCGTACTATCGGTGCGGTCTTCAAGTGGAAGCACAACGGGATGGCATGGGCGACCGGGCTGGAGCGGATTCTACCCCTCCTGGATGGCCGGGCCAATTGTGGCTTGAAGGCAAAACAATGGTCCATTTGTTGGATGAACAATCGCGGCCAACGCACATGCCAAGAGGGCCTGCAAAACGCACTGGACCTGGATTCCTCAACCCTGCAATGGCCCCAGCAAGAACGCGTAGCGTCATGCTGCTCAACGACGCATTGGAACACGAATGGCTAACGCAAGCAGACAAATCTGTTCGAGTACTGGACGCGCTGTGCTCTACCGGAGTTCGTGTCAGAAGATGGAGAAATGAAATCCCATCTCAATATCAAGAAAGACTGAGAATCACAGCAAATGATTTGGATAAATTTGCCCTTGACTGGGCGCAAGCCTCTCATGCCGCACATCCTCCAAAAAAGGAAATTCATCACCTACCAGAAGAGGACCGTTACGGAAACCATGCTTCTCAAAACTTCGACAACGGACTGAATTTTCGTCAACTTGATGCTCGCATCGCAATGATTGAGACCGGTTATCAGTGGATTGATGTGGACCCGTTTGGTTCGCCTGTACAATTTTTAGATTCCGCGTTGCAAGGCTTATCCAGAGTGGGGGTTCTTGAGATTACGGCAACCGACACAGCTGCGCTCACAGGCTCATCTTCATCCAGTCAAGCCAGAAGATACGGAGCAAAAGGAATCGTTGATGTGTACGCGCACGACGATGCAGTTCGCTTGCTGCTGGCAACCGTTGCAACTGCAGCAGCTCGATTGGACAAAGCAATTACGCCGCTTCTCGCACTGTTTGATGGCCATCATGTCCGAATCTCATGCCTCGTTAAGACCAGTCGAGAGCAGGCCAGCAACATAGGAGAAAATATCGGATGGAGAATTCGAGAGGATGACGTCCCGTATCGATTTGTTCAGCACCCAACACCTGAACAAGTCAAAAGAGGAAGTGGGCCGTTGTGGATTGGACCCTTATGGAATAAAGAGATTGCAAGCCGTATGACGGAAGAAAAAGCAATTCAGTTATGCCAACCAGATTCAAACGAAGTTGACACATTTATTGCGCAAGGATTGACATGGGACGAGCATGATGTGGAATACTCAACCCGCGAACTTCGTCGAAGTGTTCGTTACATTTCTCAAGCAGCAGACCTGATGAGTCGTGAACATTTGCTGCTCAATCTTGATTCTCTGCCTAAATGGGCAGGTGTTGGCGGCGCACCAAAAATCGAGAAATTGATTTCAAGCCTCTGTGATTCAGGATATTCTGCTGCCCGAATTCCGGACATAGAACCGTTGCTCGCTACCGATGCACCCTTCGAAATTGTTCTTGAGCAGGTCCGAGAACACGCTTCATCACCCAAATGACGGGTCAACATCGCGGTCGTAGAGTTCTTTCTCTGGAGCGGGCAAAAGCGTGCGAGAATTCTCCAGCACATCTCGAACACTGTCTTCGATGTTTTGCGCATTCTCGAGCAATTCACTTAATGGAATTTCGATACCGGTGAGTTCGGAAACGGCCTCAACCGCTAATGCTGCTGCCCTTGCATCAGGATACATTGGACTCGCTTCAGCCAAGAGCGCCGTGACATCAATGCCGAGCCGGTCTCCTTCTCCAAGGAGGAAACCGGTTATTCCGGCTACAATTCCTTGCTGAATTGGTTCAATACCTGCTCGATGAAGGCGCTCTCGAGCGATTTCGGATGAGCCGACACCAAACAAGTCGCCACTGGCCACTTCTTTACTCGATTGAACGAGTCCGTCAATAATGATTAAACGATCAAATCCTCCTCGAGTAAACCATTCCAATACGGTTGATGCAAACATGATATCTTGCTCGTCTTTGAATTGAATTTCTGAGGTAAATACCCCTATTCCATCGCCTTGATACACACGAACTGGGTGTTTTGGAACTTCATTATGAATGAGAGCCACTGCTGGAAAGGCTGAATTCAAAACGGTTCCAAGTTGTTGGAGTTTTAACGATTGAATAATGTGTGAGGCTGCAATAACGCCAACCATGCCTGCAGTCGTGAAACCTGCAACAGCAACTCCTCCAGTCGTAAGAGGGTCGGCCCCATCTTGCAAAACCAAAGCATAGCCTTTGAATTCGTGCTCCAAGTTCTCCCCTCCAAGCAATCGTAGAGACGGTCTGTCAAAAGTCATACGGTGAAATTATTCTTCCCAGACAGCCCAATCTTCCCAGCCTTCTTCTCGGTACCACCAAACGCCTTCTTCGTCTTCCCACCATTCAGTGCCATCTTCATCGACTGAAATACCGTCGTCAGTATCTTCTTCGGACTCTTCTTCGTTCTCTTCAAATTCTTCGTCAGAACTCTGTGAGTCGAATTCCGATTCATCGTCTATTCGTCCCCTTCCATCGACTTCATCAAACAACGAACGGCGGCGTTCAGCAGGAGGCTCTCCTGCAACAAAATCATCTCCCGATGATTTAATTTCATCAAGGCTGCGGCTTGACCGAGGAGCTGGCATTGCGACAATCTCTTCCTCGTCATCCTCATCGAATTCATCGAACCAATCATCGTCTTCTTGGCGAGGGCGCAAGAGAACAAACGCTGCACCAGCGCCACCCAGCACCAGTAAAGCAATGATTCCACCAACAAGAGCACCTGAACCTCCTTTTGATTCATCATTCGAAATTTCATCATCGTCAGAGTCAACCAGAACCAACATCTCGCCAAGCGTCCATTGAATCTCGCCTTCGGAACCGGCGGAAGAAGTGGTCATGTTGGCGCATCGACTCGTTTCTTCGTCCAAACATGTGAGTTGAAGCACGTATCCCACGCCTTGCATTCCGGGGAATAGGCCGTCAGAAGGCCCATTGCGGACCG
>JASLVU010000033.1 GCA_030741225.1 Candidatus Poseidoniaceae archaeon
ATGTTTGGCCCGGAGCAATCAACACTGTATCGGGTTGAGAAGATGGAAGTGACAGGTACATGTCATATTCCACAAATGTAATTCCAGGATGTTCAAACACCAATGTGTGGCCTTGAAGGTCACTGATTTCCAGCTGCAGTGGATACTCGCCGGGGGAAATTCCAGTGTCGTAAGTGTATGTGTAATTTCCAATAAGGCCTTCATTGTCAAGTTTTAGATCATCATCTTCGAATGATTTATCAAACACAGAATTTGCTCCGTTTGGGGTACTAAGTATGAGGTCGACAGATTGAATATCGTCACGACCGAAAGCATCTCGGACATCAACAGTGAATTGCATGGTACGGAAGTCGGGCCTGTGGTTTGGAGACCACTCCGTCACCTCGGGGTCAAGAATGCTAGCACCGGGCCTGTGCACTCGTACGGAAGAGTCGGCCAAAGCATTCGCCTTGAGTTCAAGTTTTGAAGTACCGGATGTATCTTCAACGTCGCCAAAGGCAACATTCACTTCACAACTTCCGCCACCAAAACCACCACCGCCACTGCTTTCACAGGTGGCTTGAGCATCGATATTCAATTCAAGTTGCTTTCCACTTTCGACCATAAATCCACTGGAGGGGATTTCGAAATCAATAGTAGTGGTAACCCAAGGGCAATTGTTGGAGCCTACGAAACTGCTTGTACAGGGGTCTTCACGAGTCTCCGAAACAGAATCAATTTCAGAACCACCCGCATCAAGTGAATAGGTGACATCAGCGGTAGAACCTTCAGTTCCCTTGAATTGCATGAAAACGGTCAATGTAACAAGATCTGTATTGTCTCGGCCATAGACCTGTAAATCAGAAATCATCTCATTCGAACGGAATGTGAGGCCGCCAAGAGCACTTTCCTCTTGATGCGAACCCGACGGTTCTTCAGTGGTGATGGAGCCATCTCCTCCACTTTCAGAAGTCATCTCATCGAGATAAAGATCGTACGATTGGCATGAAGTACATTCGCTTCCTGATTGGAGTACTTCAGGCTCATCTTCAAGTACGGATTCGAATAAAACAAGTGAGTCACTCGGAGCAGTGAGAGGTAACAACGACCCGACTAAAAGAAGCACCAGAAGAACTGGTAAAACACGACTGACGGAGGTGGATTGCTGAGTCGACATCCTGTTCACTGTATTGGCCTGTTCGGCCGAGTGTTAAACGGTTTTGCATTGAATGTGTACAAAATCACCATCTGAATAGGTTTCAAATAAAGTGGTGCAGGGAGTGGGATACGAACCCACGAACCCATACGGGACCGGATCTTAAGCCCGGCGCCTTTGACCACCTCAGCCATCCCTGCACGACGCCCAGCAGCCGAGAGGTTTTGAAGAAAACCCTCCAGCAGTTGGCTCAAGGTGCGATAGACCAACCGCCATCAACATTGATGATTTGACCCGAGAGATACGGCGAGTCCAGTAAGAATTGGACCGCCTTCGCCACATCATCCACATCCCCTGCCCTACCGAGAGGAACACTTTGGAGTACAGATTCGAAATGTTCAGATTCCCATTCCGCAGCAACAATTGCTCCGGGACCGACACAATTAACTCGCACCTCAGGTGCAAGGTCTCCTGCTAAATTAATCATCAATTGGCGTAAACCAGCCTTACTAGCAGTGTAATGCGACAAACCTTTCCAAGCACGTCCAACCGAAGTGTCAACCATACCGATAACACAACCTTGAGCTGATTTGAGTAACGGGAGAAGGCCTTGAGTCAACAAGAAAGGTACCTCGATGTGAATCCGATTGTTCAGCCGGAGTGTTTCCAAAGAAACTTCTTCGAAGTCTGTTGAATTATAGATTGATGCATTGTGCACGAGAGCATGCAAACCTCCGTTGTTTTCGACGATTTCATGACGCAGAACAGTATCAATCAGCGAGGATATTTCTTCATCGCTGTTGAGGTCTGCTTGAAGAATTTCTGCAGCAGGGGAGACTCCATGCTTGTCATGAAAATCTTGTAAGATTCTTTGAGCCTCATCCAATGAATCTCGGACATGCAAGAAGACAAACCAGCCCTCTGAAAGCAACAATGAAGCGGTAGCAGCACCAATTCGTTTACCGCTGCCCGTAATCAGTGCAACTCGTTGCCTCATATTGCATCCCAAAACCTCGACCCTCATGAATACTGTTCATATTGCATAGAAAAACACATCAAAATGTCGAAATTGTGGAAAGAGATGATTCACCATTCAAAGTACAACTTTTTGATGGGCAAAGCATCGGGTAAAACAAGGGGGGGCAATCGTGTCGGGTAAACAACTTCCAATGGCGAGCAGAACCCCGCCCGCTCTTCGGCCAAAACCGAAACGAGAACGACTGCCAAACTGGTTTAGAACCACACTTCCATCCGGTGAGCAACAAGCAGTATTCAACAAGACCAAAGCAGCAGTCAAGGATAATGCACTTCATACCGTTTGCCAAGAAGCGCGTTGTCCAAACATCCATGATTGTTGGGCAAGCGGTGATGCCACGTTCATGATTGCTGGTAAGGAATGCACACGTGGATGCCGGTTTTGTGCTGTTGGTACAATCAAAACTCCACCTCCACTTGATGTCAACGAGCCAGAACAACTTGCAGACGCTGTCGACTCAATGAATCTTCGTCATGTTGTCATCACCGTCGTCAATCGCGATGACCTACCCGATAGTGGTGCTGAACACTACAAGAAGTGTATTGAAGAAGTCCATCAGCGACAACCCGAACTTACTCTAGAATTACTTTGCTCAGATTTGGCAGGAGACCATGATGCACTTGCCCACCTTCTTGAGGGAAGTCCTTTGTCGGTTTTTGCACACAACGTCGAATGTGTTCCAAGACTCGACAGAATTGTTCGAGATCCCAGAGCATCATTTTCTCAGTCGCTTGAAATTTTGCGCAAAGCCAAACAGTTACGCCCCGATATCGTCACCAAATCATCCTTAATGGTTGGAGTTGGAGAAACCGATGATGAGATTTCAGATGCCCTCGTGTTACTGCGAGATGCAGGTGTTGACCTCATTACAATAGGGCAATATCTTGCTCCCTCTCCAAGGCATTTAGCGGTGGATCGCTTTCCTGAGCCTGAAATGTACGATGTATGGGCGAAGCAAGCTATTGACATGGGCTTTTCCGGTATCGCAAGTGGGCCTCTAGTCCGCTCTTCTTTCAAAGCGGGATTGTTGTTCCGAAAAACCAAGGATTTGGACAACCAAGAAACAATGCCAGGCGCATATGTTTATGTCGCTCAAGACCAAAGAAATGAACCGACACCACTTAAGATAGTGATGGAGTGAGGTGGAACAATGACCGAGAGAGTGACTGCCACAACCAAGCCATACACGATTGGAAGGCCTCCCTTTCGACCCGGAGATGATGCAGATTTTGGCGGGAAATTCACTGAACAACCTGGAGACCTGTCACGCCCCAATCCGATAAAATGTGGAGCTCAAGACACTGTCCTTCATGCAACCGGTCTTATCCGAGTTCTTGATGATGAAGGAAACGCAAGCGGCGAATGGGACCCCAAATTGGATAGCGAAACGATGATTCAAGGACTTGAATACATGATGCGTCTACGAATTTTTGACGACCGTATGATTAAGATGCAGCGAACCGGAAAACTCTCTTTTTACATGCGCTCATTTGGCGAAGAAGCAATCGCCATCGCTCAAACGATGGCTCTTGAAACTCAAGACTGGATATTCCCGTCTTACCGTCAACCAGGGGCACAATTTGTTCGTGGACGTGATATGGTGAGCATGATTTGCCATTGCATTGGAAACACTGAAGATAACGTCAAAGGAAGACAGATGCCGGTTCATTATACTTGGAAACCGGGGCGCTTTATTTCGATTTCATCTCCAGTTGGCACCCAATTTTCCCAAGCAGTAGGAGTTGCCATGGCCAGCGCTTACAAAGGCGATGACGAGGTATGTATTTCTTGGCTTGGTGATGGAACTTCTGCGCAAGGAGATTACCATTATGCGCTTAACTTTGCTTCAACTTTCAAACCACCAGTAATTCTGAATGTTGTCAACAACCAATGGGCGATTTCAACACACGCAAATCTTGCTACCGGAGGACGTACATTCGCTGAACGTGGCCTAGCCTATGACATTCCATCTTTACGCGTCGATGGAAATGATTTCTTAGCACTTTACAGCGTAACCAAGTGGGCTCGAGAACGAGCTGGAGCAGGTCTCGGGGCGACGCACATTGAAGTCTTCACCTATCGAGCAGGAGCACATTCATCCTCTGATGACCCATCCGCATACCGACCAAATGATGAATTCAAATGCTGGCCTGGAGGCGACCCTATTCTTCGACTCAAAGACCATTTAATCGGTGCAAAGTTGTGGGATGAAGAGCGACATATTGCCCTCGCGAAAAAGATTGATGACGAAGTGATGACTGCTTACAAGGAAGCTTGTGAATTTGGCGATTTGGCCAGTGGGCCTTATCCTCCCGCATCAACCATATTTACTGAAGTCTACGAAACAGTTCCGTGGCATGTCCAAGAACAGCGCGAGGAACTTGGAAAGTGAGGTGAGATTATGGTTGAAATGAATATGATTAAAGCATTAAACTCGGCCTTAGAAGTTCAACTTGCCAAGGATAAAAATGTCGTCATTTTTGGGGAAGATGTTGGGTTCTTCGGAGGAGTATTCCGAGTCACTGACGGTCTTCAAAAGAAATTTGGTGAACATCGTGTGTTTGATTCCCCACTTGCAGAAGGAGGCATCGCAGCCATCGCAATGGGGATGAGTATCAATGGATTGAGGCCAGTTGCTGAAATTCAGTTTGCAGACTACATCTTCCCTGCTTATGACCAAATTGTCAATGAGATTGCAAAAGTTCGACATCGTTCGGGTGGCGAGTTTACGGCCCCTCTCACCTTCAGAACTCCTGCTGGTGGTGGAATTAAAGGAGGCCATCATCACTCCCAGTCTCCTGAGGCTCAGTTCACACACACCCCCGGTCTCAAAGTAGTCTACTGTTCAAACCCCTACAATGCGAAAGGCCTGCTTACGGCTTCAATAGAGTGCAATGACCCGGTTATTTTCTTTGAACCTAAGCGATGTTACAGAGGCCCGTTTTACGGTGACCCTCATAATGTTCCAACTTGGTCAGGACATCCAGACGGCGATGTACCCGAGGAGCATTACATTGTACCTCTAGAACAAGCACGAATTGTTCGTGAAGGAAGTGCATGTACGGTGATCGCATGGGGAACTATGGTTCATGTAAGCGAGCAAGCAATCAAAGATTCTGGAATCGATTGTGAACTCATCGATCTTCAAACATTGGTTCCATGGGACCGAGATACTGTGGTCAACTCAATCAGGAAAACTGGTCGGTGCGTCATTGTTCATGAAGCGCCGAAGACCAGTGGATTTGGGGCTGAAATGAGTGCTTCAATCCAAGAACGCTGCTTCTATCATCTCGAAGCACCAATTACTCGAGTGACTGGATGGGACACACCTTTCCCTCACACAACGGAATGGGATTATTTACCAAGTCCGGAGCGAATCGCTGAAGCAATAAAGAAAACACAGGAGGAATAATTATGGGAACATTTGCATTTAAAATGCCAGATATCGGAGAAGGAGTCGTCGAAGGCGAAGTAGTAGAATGGATGGTTGCAGTCGGAGACATGGTCAAAGAAGACGATCCTATTTTGTCGGTCATGACTGACAAAGCAACAGTCGAAATCCCATCACCGGTGGATGGAAAAGTGACGAAGGTCATTGGTGAAGCAGGTGATATCCTTCCAGTTGGTGTTGTTTGTATTGAGTTTGAAGTCGAAGGAGACGGAAACGCTGCTGCCACTGAAGAGGCGCCTGCACCAAAGGCCGAATCGAAACCTGAACCAAAAGCCGAACCTGTGCCTGAACCAACTCCGGCCCCTCAACCGAAAAGTGAACCTGCACCTACCCCTATTCCTGCTGCCAAAGTCGAGCGTGCAGCTGGCACCAAGGCACTTGCAAGTCCTGCTGTTCGCCAACGTGCTCGACAAGCAAACATCAATCTCGAACATGTTGCCGGTTCCGGACCTGCTGGCCGAATCAGCCACGCAGATCTTGACGCCCACATTGCAGGAGGAGCTGCTGGCGCCAGTCAAGTACGCCCAATGGGTGCCTCCGCTCGTACCGAACGAAACGGAACAGAAGACATCAAAGTAATCGGTCTTCGAAGAAAGATTGCAGAAGGAATGATTTCCTCCTATTCAACGATTCCTCACTTTTCTTATTTTGAAGAAGTCGACATCACTGCACTTGAAGAATTGCGTCAACACCTCAATGCTACCCGGCCAGAAGGTGCACCGAAATTGACCTATCTGCCGTTTATCATGCAAGCATTGGTCAAAGCGCTTGAGCAGCGACCTGAATGCAATGCTCTTTACGATGATGATTCGAACGTAGTTACTCGACATGAAGCGATTAACCTTGGTATTGCAACCCAAACTGACCGTGGATTGTTTGTTCCAGTTGTCAAGCATGTTGAAGCCATGGACATTTGGCAGGCTGCATCTGAAATGACTCGAGTAACAAGCGCAACACGCGACGGTAAAGCAACCGCAGAGGAATTGACCGGCTCAACCTTCACCATCACAAGTCTTGGAAGACTCGGTGGATTGGGTGCTACTCCAATCATTAACAAACCTGAAGTTGGGATTTTAGGTGTTCACAACGCGAAAGAACGAGCGGTCGTAAAAGACGGACAAATTGTAGTTCGCAGGATTATGAATCTCTCTTCTTCGTGGGACCACCGTGTTGTCGACGGCCATGATGGTGCGAGTTTGGTTCAACTCGTGAAAACCTATCTCGAGCATCCAGCTACAATTTTCATGTGAGGTGCAACTATGCAATCGAAAAAATGTCAAGTTCTCGTCATCGGTGCCGGACCAGGTGGATATGTTGCTGCAATTCGAGCGGGCCAGCTCGGTCTTTCGACCATTATTGTAGAAGGTGAAAAAGCTGGAGGTACATGTCTCATTCGTGGATGTATTCCTTCAAAAGCACTTATTCACGCAGCACACCAATTTCACAACTTAGCCAAACATGCTTCAAAAGACGGACACATGGGGATTTCAATACCTGGGCCTGCCGAACTAGACATGTCAAATTTAGTAGGTTGGAAAGAAGGAATCGTTACACGATTGAACAAAGGTGTCGAACATTTACTCAAGAACGCTGGTGCTGAACTTATTCATGGATGGGCTGAATTTCAAGATGCAAAAACTGTGAAGGTTGGAAAAGGCAAAGATGCTATAATCATTCAAGCAGATAATGTGATTCTTGCCAATGGTTCTGTCCCAATCGAACTCCCGTTCATGCCGTTCTCCGAACATGTAATTTCTTCTCGAGAGGCTCTTTCGCTTGAAGAGTTACCCAAACATGTTGCTATTGTTGGTGGTGGATATATTGGTCTTGAATTGGGTATTACGTTCAAAATGCTTGGATCAGAAGTCACCGTAGTTGAGGCGATGGACAGTATACTTCCAATCTTCGACAAGGAACTTCGTAGACCGCTTGAAATAGCAGTTAAGAAACAAAAAATCAAAACCAATCTCGGTGTTTTTGCCAAAGGAGTTGAAGAAACCAAAGATGGACGCTTGAAACTTAATTTTATTGACAAGAATGAGAAAAATGAGGATAAGATGCAGAACGTTGTTGTGGACAAAGTCTTGGTCACTGTTGGGCGAAAACCAAATTCTGCAGCACTCGCACCGACCGGTGTTGCCCTCGACGAGCGAGGCTTTGTCAAAGTCAACGAGCGATGCGAGACGAACATGCGAGGTGTGTATGCTATTGGTGATGTATGCAACTCCGGTGAAATGCTCGCTCATGTTGCTTCATTCCAAGGTGAAATGGTTGCAGAGATAATTGCAGGCCATAAGAGAGTGTACGAACCTGTCGCAGTTCCTGCAATTGTATTCACCGAACCGGAAATTGTCTCTGTTGGGCTCTCTCCAGAACAAGCAAAAGAAGCAGGACATCCTATCATTATCGGAAAATTCCCTCTTGGTGCAAACGGTAGAGCATTAACACAAGAAGCCGAGAAAACAGCAGGATTTGTTCGGGTTTGTGCACGTGAAGATGACCACAGAATTTTGGGGATTCAAGGCGTAGGGACGCACATCAGTGAGCTTGTTGGTGAGTGGACTCTAGCCCTTGAGATGGGTGCACTACTCGAAGATATTGCAGGTACAATTCATGCACATCCAACCATGACTGAAATGACACATGAAGCAGTACTCGCCACATTGGGTCATGCAATTCACACAGCTTAATTCAAAGTAAAGTGCCTACGGGCAAGGAAAAGAAACGTGAGATAACAACGTACTCGGGCCTTGCCCGCAGGACTTGAGCCCCCGAGCATAAGTCAACGAAATCAAGTATCTATAAACTTGAAATCAATTCAAGAGCCACACATGAGACAGTCATCTGGGGTGTCAAGAGAGCATGCAATTGCATCCATACTCGTCACATCTTCAGCACGTTCAGCAAGTCCACCGACGGTTTGATCTTCTGCCTTCTTTGCTTCGACTGTGAACTGAATTGCATCTGCTGCTGCCTTCGTACGTAGATAGTACATTCCGGTCTTGAGTCCTTGCTTCCATCCATAGAAGTGCATCGAAGTAACCTTCGCCGGGTTAGCATCAACCATATGGATGTTAAGAGATTGACTTTGGTCGATGTACGCTCCACGGTCAGCGGCCATATCCAACACATGCCGTTGCTTAATTTCCCAAGTGGTTTTGTAAAGTGATTTAATGTGTTCAGGAATTCCATGAATATTTTGAATCGAACCCTTGTGTCGGAGAATTTCATCTTTCATTTCGAGTCCCCAAAGACCGAGTTCAATCAAATCACGAACAAGGTGCTTGTTGAGAACAATGAATTCTCCGGAGAGTGTTCTTCGAACATAGAGGTTTGAGGTAAATGCCTCGAAACATTCGTTGTTACCTAATATCTGGGAGGTTGATGCAGTTGGCATCGGAGCTACGAGAAGCGAGTTTCGCATACCCTTGTCAATAATTTCAGATTTCAAAGAATCCCAGTCCCAACGGCCGCTGTGCGTGTTCATTCCCCAAAGATCAAACTGAAGTTCTCCTCGACTGGCTGGAGATCCTTCAAAGGTCGAGTAAGGTCCTTCAGCAATTGCTGCATCTTTGGATGCAGTGCAGGCTGCAAAGTAAATTGTTTCAAAAATTTCTTTGTTCAGTTGGCGCGCCTCAGGGCTTTCAAAGGGCAACTTCAACAACGCAAAGGTATCGGCAAGACCCTGGACACCAAGGCCGATTGGTCGATGACGCATGTTTGAGTTGCGCGCTTCAGGAACAGGGTAGAAATTAACGTCAATCACGCGGTTGAGATTTCCTGTAGCATGGTAAGTGACATCATAGAGTAACTGATGGTTGAATGTTTGATTTTCAACATCAACGTACTTGTTGAGAGCAATCGATGCTAGATTGCAGACAGCGACTTCATCCTTTGCAGTGTATTCCATAATCTCAGTGCAAAGGTTTGAAGACCGGATTGTCCCCAAATTCTTTTGATTGGATTTCTCATTAGCTGCATCCTTGTAAAGCATGTAAGGGGTTCCGGTTTCAATTTGAGACTCCACCAATTTATCCCACACGACACGAGCGGGTAGAGTTTCTCGAGCAAGTCCTTGAGCCTCGTACGATTCAAACAATTGCTTGAAATCTGCACCGTATGCATCTTGAAGACCTGGGCATTCGTTCGGACAGAAGAAAGACCAATCCGCATTTTGTTCAACACGCTCCATGAACAAATCAGGAGTCCAAAGTGCATAGAACAAGTCGCGAGCTCTGAGTTCTTCTTTACCGTGGTTCTTTCTCAAATCAAGGAAAGAAAGAATATCAGGGTGCCATGGCTCTAGATAAATTGCAATCGAGCCTTTTCTCTTTCCACCGCCTTGATCGACATATCGGGCAGTGTCATTAAACACTCGAAGCATGGGCACAATTCCGTTGCTTTGCCCATTTGTACCTTTGATGTAGGAACCTTTCGAACGAATGTGATGGATGGAAAGTCCAATTCCACCAGCTGATTTGGAAATCAATGCACACTGTTTGAGAGTATCGTAAATTCCGTCGAGGGAATCATCTTGCATAGTCAAGAGAAAACATGAGGACATCTGAGGGGTTGGAGTTCCTGAATTGAAAAGAGTGGGTGTTGCGTGGGTGAAGAATCCTTGGCTCATCAAATCATATGTTTCCAACGCCTTGCTGATGTTGGCATGATGAATTCCAACGGCTACACGCATCAACATGTGTTGGGGCCTTTCAGCAATTTCTCCATTAAGTCGAAGAAGGTAGGAGCGCTCGAGTGTCTTGAAACCAAAATAGTCGTAGTTGTGATCCCTCTTGTAATCGATATGATTGTTCAACACCTCAGCGTTCTCCATGATAATTGAAAAGACTTCTTCAGAAATAAGTGGAGCATGTTTTCCGGACTCAGGATCGATGTATTCACGTAAATCAGTAATCACATCAGAAAATGTATCCTTCGTAGAACGGTGGAGGTCATCGACACAAATTCGAGCAGCTAGCCGGCTGTAGTCTGGATGCTGAGACGCAAGAGAAGCGGCAGTCTCAGCAGCAAGTTGGTCAAGTTCCCGAGTCGTCACTCCATCATACAGTCCTTCAATGGTCAACTTCGTCACATGACCAGGGTCAATCCAAGTTTTATCGAGACCGTAGGTAAGGGTCTTCAATTTGTCATGAATGGCATCAAATCGGACATCTTCTCTTTCGCCTTTTCTGTTCACTACTTGCATTGTCATTTTTGCTCCTCCATGTGTTTGATTTTATCCGCAGTATTTCCCCTTCTTCGCGTACGGTTCAAAAGTCTTCGTCCATTGCGAAGCGCTGTTGGATACTTCCGAGGTTCCCACCGTCTTTTACACCAGACTTCTGATACTCGCCAACTCTCTTTTCAAAGAAGTTGGTCTTTCCTTGCATTGAAATCATTTCCATCCAAGGGAAGGGGTTGGTAGCATTGTAAAGTTTACTTGCACCAAGTGAGACCATGAGGCGGTCGGCTACAAATCGAATATATTCCTGCATGAGGTCGGCATTCATACCAATCAAAGAAACCGGCAGCGCTGATGTTACAAATTCAATTTCAATTTCGACAGCTTCAGAGATTATCCTGTGAATCATGTTCTCACCTGCACCTCGAATCAACTTGTTGTGAAGAAGACAAGCGAAATCACAATGCAATCCTTCATCTCGTGAAATCAATTCATTGGAAAAGGTGAGACCTGGCATGAGACCGCGCTTCTTGAGCCAGAAAATTGCACAAAAGGAGCCGGAAAAGAAAATTCCTTCAACTGCTGCAAAAGCGACGAGACGCTGTGCAAAGGATCCTTTCTTTCGAGAAAGCCAGCGCATGGCCCAATTGCCTTTCTTCTTGACCGAAGGTACTGTTTCAAGAGCATTGAACAAGTGATTCTTTTCATCAGGGTCTGTAATGTAAGTATCAATTAGTAAAGAGTATGTTTCCGCATGGATGTTTTCCATCATGATTTGGAAGCCATAGAAGCATCGAGCTTCAGCCCATTGAACTTCATCGGCAAAGTTTGTTACAAGATTCTCATTAACGATTCCGTCACTTGCGGCAAAGAATGCCAAAACATGCTTCAAAAAATGACGCTCATTGTCGCTGAGTGTTTTCCAATCCTTAGCATCCTCAGCTAAATCAATTTCCTCAGCAGTCCAAAACGATGCGGCGTGCAACTTGTACATCTCCCATACTTCTGCTTGTTCAATAGGGAACAACACGAATCGGTCCAAATTTTCTTGGAGCATTGGCTCAATATGTTCTTGGGAAAGATCCAATTCAAATCCATCGTTTACGTCAGATGTATTGCTGTGTTCAATGACCATGATTCATCCCCCTCGTTTGTTTCACGCGCTGGAATTTATTTGCCCTCCGAGGTAGTGTATAATGTTCACCCTCTGCAAGGTATGCTAAACGCAGTTTTTGCGAGGGTTTTTCGAATGCTAAAAAGTGCCTCAGTGGTGCTCCAGAGGATGTTTTCATCCACAGACTATAAAGGCCGGTTTTTGAATGTAAAATTTACACTGACTCGAGGTTCGTTTCCACTCCAACTTGAGTTTCTATTTTTAGGGAAATTTTCCAATCTCTCCAAATATATTGAAGTAAATTTCGTGAAAATGTATTGTGTTCAAAAAGATGAGTTGTCTTAAGATTGCACCCATCTTACATACGCTTCAGATGATTCGGCAACATGAAACAAAATTTGTGGTAATTCATACGGATGATTGTGTTCCAAGAAATTCAGAAGCACCTCTTTTTTCACTTCAGAGCATTTCATTTCAATCCGCCATTCCTTTTCCGAGTTGAGTTTTCCGTCCCATTCATACATTGAACGTACTTCTGAATAATCAACACACTTCGCACCATTTTCAATCAAATTTTGACAGAAAGAACCGACTCTATACTCTTCCCATTTTCTAGGGAGAGTGGTTTGAATAACAACAACACCTTTACTCATAATAAGGGCGAGGGGGTCTACCTCATCAATACTTTCAATCAAAATTTTCGAACTCAAGTACGAGATCCACGTTCTAATCAAAAGGCAGATTTTCTAACTTGACATGAATAAATCTGTTTTTAGCCTAAAAATGCCCATTTAGTGACTCAGCCTTCTTTTAATAATAAAATTAAAAAACCTAATTATTAGTTTTTTTTATATACTTATTAAAAAACGGGCAAGCATGGTCAACAATGACGATGTAGGGGCAAAAGCAAATCCCGACAAGAACAAGAAAATGAATGATGAATACGATGTCATCATTGTAGGTGCTGGTGCATCTGGTGTCG